>JBGQJX010000032.1:0-17633 GCA_041499255.1 Ktedonobacteraceae bacterium
ATGTGTTCACTACTGCCCGGAAGCGCGAGAGTTGCAGATACACGTGCGCCTGGTCTTGCGTATCGGCCATGGCAAAGTGGGTAAAAATACCCTCCATTGCCAGGCCCGGCAAAGCGAGAATATCGCGCACAAGCGCCAGAATCTCGTCGATCTGCTCTGCCCGTATACCTAAACGCCCCATACCCGTATCGACTTTGATGTGTACTTTGACGTCCCGTTTGAGGGCAAGAGCTGCACGCGAAAGCGCTTGAGCCGATTCTACTGAATAGAGGGTCACTGCCAGACCTAAACGGACGGCTTCGCGCATCTGCCAGGGCGGCACATAGCCAAAGACAAGCATGGGGGCATCAATCCCTGCTTCGCGCAAGGGCCTGGCCTCACTTACCGTTGCCACCCCCAACATGCTTGCGCCATTATGCAGTACAGTACGGGCCACTTTGACTGCGCCATGGCCATAGGCATCGGCCTTGAGGCTAGCTAAAATGCGCACTCGCGGTCCTACGAGCGCTTTGATCTGCCGGGTATTGTTGGCAATAGCGCTGAGGTCGATCTCAACCCAGGTGGGGCGGTCCGCGCGCATGACCACAATCTGTTTCCAACCGGGCGTCTGGCGCACCAGTAATTCTGGGGCGCGTGCCGGTTCAGCCATGAGCATCTCGGTTACCCGTTCCATGCGTGTCTCCTCGGAGCCTTTGATCAGCACAATGGCCCTGGTGTGCGGCTCGGTGTAGCGGGAGTTCTCACCCGGTTCACTCAAAATGGAGCACGCGGCCTTTGCCGCATCTTCATGGGTTGAGGTGACAATCACGCGCTCTGTCGCAAGTCCTGCCTCCTGCGCGGCTTCGGCAATCAAGGCCGCTCGTTCTCCACGGGTAATCAAATAATCAACACAGGCCGCCGCTTTTCGCCCTACAATGCGATGTGCCTCTTCCTCGTAATTGCCTAAACGCAGCATGTCGCCCAGTACCGCAATGCGATAATCCGCTGGTAGCTGTCTCAGGGCCTCTAATCCAGCAATCATTGAGGCAGGACTGGCGTTGTGCGTATCGTCAAGGAGCGTTATGGAGTGCCGCCCCGGCAGGGTATGCAACCTTCCAGCGAGCGATGGCAGGTTCGCTAGCGTTTGCTGTATCTCTGTATCCTGCAAGCCGCAATGCCTGCCCACATAATAGGCAGCAAGCATCGTTGTCACAAAATGCCTACCGATCAATCGGGAAGATAGGGGAACCAGGCGCTCTGCGTTCGTGCCCTCGTTCGTAACCGGTAAAACACAAGATACTGTCCATCCAACCTGTACATCTCGCACTGTTGAAGGTGTAAAGGTAGTGACTGGCGCGATACATGTTGCAGTTAAGGAGCGTATGAGTTCATCATCACCATTGATAATCGCTAGCCCATCTTCAGGAAGTGCCGTGAGCAGGGTACCTAATTCGGCAGCGAGGTGCTCTACCGTGCCAAAAAACTGCAGTTGTGTCGGGCTGATGTTCGTCAGGACGCCAATAGCGGGTCGAGTAATGCGACAAAGATCGCTGATTTCAGCTGGATGGTCACAGCTCAGCTCCAGGACCGCGAATTCGTGACGTTCTTCCAGGCGGCCAAGCGAGAGAGGCAGTCCAAGCAGGTCGTTGTAGTTCTGCCAGCTTTTGAAGGTGGCGAAGTTGCTGGCGAGCACCGCGGCAATGGCTTCTTTCGTACTTGTTTTACCGGTACTGCCAGTCACGGCTATGATTGTGGGATGCCAGAGGCGCAAGATAAAGCTGGCGTAGTTTTGCAGAGCGATACGAGTGTCTGCTACTGCAATAGTCGCGACCCCTGCGCGTTCCAACGAAGTTCGGGTTTCATCCGGGAGAGAGCCTATGATGCGCGTTTCTAATAACAAACCTGCTGCTCCTCGTTGTACGGCGTCCAGCAGGTAATCATGCCCATCTCCCTGCTCTCCACGCACTGCTACAAACATCTCCCCTGGTATGAGCTGTCGCGTGTCATGGCAGAACGCATCAAAGTGATGCTGTTTGCCGGGATAGAGGAGAACGCCGCTTGTCGCTTCCAGGATGTGATCGAGGTATATCATTGCTGCTCTTCTAGTTATCTGGTCAAAATATACTGCATCGCGCCGACCTGTTTGATCATGCCTTTTATTTCCATCATCATGACGGTTGATATGACTGTCGTGACGGGTAATCCTGACTCTCGAATAATCTCGTCTATATGGCGTGGGTCATGACTGAGTAAGGGGAGCAGAGTACGCTCCTCGTTATTTTCTGGGAGAGCTGCCTGCATTTCTATATGCTCAGGGATCATAAAGAGGTTGAGGGCCATCAGGATATCCTGTACATCAGTGACCAGGTGCGCCCCGTCTTGAATGAGTTTGTTCACGCCAGCGCTGCCTGTCGCGTAGATACCGTTTGGTACAGCAAAGACTTCGCGCCCATGTTCAAGCGCGAAATTCGCTGTGATTAAGGACCCGCTTTGTTTTGGCGCTTCAGTCACTAATATGCCTTGCGAGAGGCCTGAGATGATGCGATTACGCGCGGGGAAATTTTTGCTGTCAGGTTTGACACCAAGGGGGAACTCTGTCACCAAAGCTCCCTGCCCTGATTCAACGATGCGTCGAGCAAGGCCAGTATTCTCAGAGGGGTAGATGATATCAAGTCCGCTCGCCATGACCGCGATGGTGCGCCCTCCTGCATCCAGGGCTGCCGTGTGAGCGATAGCATCTATACCATGTGCCAACCCGCTCACAACTGTTACATGGCCCTGTGCCAGTTCTCGCCCAAATTGTTCTGTTACCTGGCGACCATAGGTAGAGGCTTTTCGCGTACCAACGACGCCCAGCGCAAAGCTGTCTTCCTCTTTCTTCAGAGTACCGGCGACATAGAGAACAGAGGGGGCGTTGTAAATTTCCTTCAGTAAAGAGGGATAGGCTTTATCCCTGATGGTAATCACCTGCACTCGCAATTTTTCCAGCTTCTCAAGTTCCAGTAGAGGATTACTGCCAGCTCGTTGCCTGATAAAACTGTCGATAATCTTCTGATCTAAGCCAGCTTGCACCAGTTCTTTACTGTTCGCTTTCCAGGCAGATGCGACATCATCGTGGAAGTAATCAAGCAGCAATTTGAAACGCACCGGCCCAATGCCTAGAATCCGTGTAAAGGCAACCCAGTACGCCAGTTCATCCAACGATAGACTGTCCGATGGGTAATAACGAGAGGGGGCATCAAACACTTCCAACTCGGTACTCCTTATGTTTTGTTCGACAAATGCCCTCACTCCTGAGGAGCTTTTTTCTGCGATCGTTGATTGAGATTCTCCTGAAACGGCCCAAATGGTGCCGGGTCCGTGACTGTACCTGCATTCCCACTTTCCTCACGAACTGCCGGATAAGTAACCGGCCATGGCTGAGATGAGGGCGGCTGAACTGGCGTTGTTTGCGCCGGTACATTTGAAGGAGGCACACCAAAGGCCTGGTCCGGTGGGAAGGAGGAAAATGGTATATAGGTTTGGTTCTCTGGTGGCAACAAGGCTTGATTTTGCCCAAATTGATTGGGTTGCTGTGTTTGTGGTTGAGGCATAGGGTAATAGAAAGACTCCTGCGGCGGAAAGACAGAGTCAGGATTAGATGGTCTGAAGCGCAAGGAGTCTATGTAGCGAGCGTTGTTATCAACGTGGCCGGAGACCTGCTCAACAGAGGGATAGTGCTGCGCAGGCTCTAGCGCGAGCATTTGCTTGCGCTTGCGGCTCTGGTAGATGAGAATAGCGACGATGCCTATGATTGGCAGGAGAATCAGCAAGGAACCGGCGGTGACAAACACGATGGTAGTATTATCTATGCTTGTAGCCTGAGGCTGACTTGTTTGTGAGAGCACTTGAGGTGTAGGTGTTAGCTGGTCAGGGCGCAGTACCCCTGGTTGCCCCAGGTGGAGAAGCCATTGATTTTCCAGGTGGTCCTGGTCTCGTCCAAGAACTTGCACCAAATCTTCGCCAAAATCCGTCTGAGGATCATTCATTTTCTTGATGAGCAGCGCCATTTTGGCATGGCCAAAGGTAGTGTACATATAATCTATCAGATTCCAGCTCTGAGCGTAGGCGAGGTAAGCCTGGTCTGCATCGGCGGGAAAGCTATCGGTGATTTTGTAGAGCCTGAGCAGTGATTTATTGAGGAGCGCCTGCTGTAACCTGGCACGCATCTCAGGCTCATGAAACAACTGGTTATACACCGCTAAACCTTCGTCAAACCAGGTGGGAGCCTGCGGACCTTGAGCTATAAGTTGATGGAAGACGAGGTGTGTCAGCTCATGCGGCATATCACGCACAAGGGTATCGTCATTTTCGTCAATGATACTGATGAAAGCTTCATTTAAACCTGGATGGGCTTCACCTCCAACCCATTCATAAGAACCTGGAGCGAGCGCCCCATGAAAATCCTGGTTGCTCGCATAGGTCCACAGATTGACGGGATGGAGCAGGCCTCCCCCGAGCAGCTGACTAATATGGTTGATGCTATCGCTGGCTCGCTTCAGCAGGAGCTGTCCAAAATTCTCGGGTCGATTATACCAGTTGACCTGTAACATACCCTGTGTCAGATGCTGCCAGGAAAAGCGGGTATCCAGTGTATGAAAATCTATATTCGACGTTGTGTGATAATTATTGGCGCTGTCCTGGACGACCCAGTCGTACTCAACCAGGGTACCGGGTGTATGAAAATTATCTCCGCTGGTGTCATCGCGCCAATGAACGGTGACAGACTGCGCAGGCCTGACGATACTAACCGTATGTTCTTTTGAGAAGGTATATGGCGACTCTTTATAGGTAATATAAATTGTGGCCTGAATGATAGGGCTGGCAGTATCTTTCGCCTTCATAGAAAAGTCAATAGAGCCAGGGAAATGGATGACATCAGTTTGAGCAGTCACCGAAATAGGGTCAGCGGCAGCATATGCCCTGGATGAAAAGATGACAGGCAAAAGAATAAAGCTACAAAGAAAGAGCTGCAAGAATCTGATCAAATGAATGCGCCGCTGGGGCATCAACCTGCTCCTCTCAAGAATATACAGTTATTCACACGTTTTTCCTATTGTACATGATTTGACATGGCCTGAACAGGTAGTGCTGTTAAAGTACTTAATCTAATCCGTTTAGATGATTGTACTGTATCCCAGGTAGATGTGTAGTGAGTTTGGGTAAGACTAAAATCCCCTGAAAAATATCTCTATATATCGTTCTTTCTGGATAAAGGACGACAAGCGCTGAGCGGGAAAAGAATTGGCACATAGGACGAGCAGCCTGCTTTGCAAACATGAGGACGTACGATATACATATGAGCAATGACTTCTGGAATCAACAGCATCTCAATGGCCATAAGCCTATTCAAAATAATGGAGTTACGCGATCGGGGAGCCTCTTACGTGATTATCGACAACACCAACAGCAAGGACAAGGAGTCCAGCAATATTCTCCCCTTTCGGCGCCTCCTACACCGGGGTACGCTCCCTTCACACCGCCACCAGCACCGGGACAGATGTACAATAATGGGCAGCAGCATGGACAGAACTGGATGGCTAATACGATGCAAAAGGTACGGCGCTGGTCTGGCCGCATCGCCGCAGTGCCTCCCGTCGATCCAAACCCATTAGTACTTTACCGTCCTAGCAAACAACGGGAACAGGAACTACCGAAATCAAAGCCCTGGAAAAGGTCGCGTTCTGTGCGCGTTGCCAGGATGATGAAGCACCGACGCAAGCGTTGGCAACGAGGCCATCCCGCAGCCAACACCATCGTATCCAGAATACTGATTGGGCTCCTACTCCTGCTGGTAATCAGCACATCTGCTGCTGGCGCCTATGCCTATAAGTACTATCAGGACCAGTTGCCGCGCTTACAGGGCCTGGCAAATCAGCAGATCTCGCAGACATCGCGTATCTATGATCGCAATGGTGTCTTGCTCTACGAAGCGTATGACAATCGTCACATGGGCGGCGGACGACGCTCACCCGTTTCGTACAACTTTTTACCGCAAATCCTGAAAGATGCGCAAATCTCGGCGGAGGACCCTACCTTCTGGACAAATTCAGGCATTGATTTTCAAGCTATTCTGCGCGCCAGTAGTCAATATGTGCACGCGGGTGCGGTAGTGAGTGGCGCCAGCACCATAACCCAGCAAGTGATTAAAAATCTGACAAACGACACAGAGCAGACCATCAATCGTAAAATTTCCGAGGCTACGCTGGCCATTGGCCTGACACAACAATATCCCAAGGAGAAAATCCTTGAGATGTATTTCAATATTTCTCCCTACGGGGCGCAGAACCTGGGTGTGGAAGCAGCCGTTGAAGACTACTTCCATATCAGTCCGCAATGTGATAAAAATTTCAACTGCACTCCTGGCGTCTATTACCTTAACTGTGACGCGGCGCATATACACCAGTGCCATCCAGATCAATGTAGCCAATCGCAGTACTGCGACCCTTTGCTTGGCCTTGCTCGAGCTTCATTGCTAGCTGGTATGCCTCAAAGTCCCGTTATCTATGACCCAACCTTCGGATTAACAGATACAGACACGGGCCAGAAATATTACCTGGAGCGCCAACAATATGTTCTTAGTCAAATGCTGCGTTGGAATGTAAACATCCAGGGGTTGGGAACAATCACGCAAGATATGGTAACCCAGGCGGAGGCTTTGACGGCCAAGATGAAGTTTCCACCGTATACCCACCCGTACTATCATGGGTGCCAACATTTCGTCAACTGGGTTATCTCACAACTTACAGCTCAACTGGGCGACGCTTTCTTCACTGGCGGCTTCAATATCTACACCACCATCGATTACAAACTGGAAGCTTATGTTGAGCAATCCGTGCGTCATCACTTACGTGACCCTGGTTTTCACTGGTTTCTCCCCAACCAGTTGCCGCTCAATACAGGCTATAATATTAATAACTCGGCGGTCGTCGTGATGAACGCAAAGACCGGCGAAGTGTTGGCAATGGATGGGAGTGCCGACTATAACTCTACCGATCCAAGAATTAAAGGCAATTTCAATTCTGCCGTCGATGCTTACCGCCAGCCGGGTTCATCCTTCAAGCCAGTTGTTTATGCAACGGCATTCCAGCAGGGTTGGTATCCAGGCATTGTCATACCTGATACGAAAACCTATTTTCCAGAAGGGACTTCTGGTGTGCCTTCCATATGCTATCCCTATGGGGGTGGCACGCTTTACTGTCCAAAAGATTACGGCGGACGCTATAACAATGTGGCCTTTGCCATCAGGAAAGACCTCGCCAATTCATTAAATGTTCCCGCTGTCAAAACGCTTCAGTATGCAGGGCTTGGAAATGTCGTGAATATGGCAAGACGAATGGGTATTACCGCCATCGACCAGGATATGGCCAACTATAATGCCATCAATCATGCTCAAGATAACATATCTCAGCATTATGGACTCGCCTCTGCACTTGGTACAATCGAGGTTCCGTTGATCCAGATGATGGGAGCCTACCAGGTTTTTGCCGACCAGGGAAAACGCGTTCCAACGCAAAGTATCCTGGATATCTGGGATAATTACGGGCACCATCTCTATCACTATGACGCTACCCATCCTCCTGCTGTCCAGGTTCTCAGCCCACAAATCAACTATATACTGACCAGCGTACTTTCGGATGAAGCATCCCGCGCATTTGAGTTCTTAAACGACCATGAACTTTCAATGTGGGACTGGCAGGGGGTCGATGGACAGAAACATGACGTTGCGGCAAAAACCGGAACGACAGAAAACTTCAAAGACAACTGGACTATGGGCTATACCCCCGATGTCGTGGTGGGCGTCTGGTCGGGCAATGCGGACGGCAGTGTATTCAACCAGGGGGTAGTCGGTATCACTGGAGCCGCGCCTATCTGGCATGACATCATCGAACACGTTAGCGGCAGGTGCGACTCAAGTTTCAATCCTCCCTGTTTCAACTATCATTTCACAGACCGCACCTTCATTCAGCCTCCTGGCGTAGTGCAAGCCTGCGTCTCATCAGCGAACGGCCTTGCCGGTAATGGCAATTGTGACTGGATGCTCGATGGCGAACAGCCAAAAAGCAACGGTCTGGTCAATCCCGATAATAAACCAACACCTACACCTACGCCGTAAGTTCAAACGAAAGCCCTTACAGGTACCGCATGATTGCAGGAGGGATAGCAGAAGAGTCCTATTTATCCCTCCTGCAAGTGTCCTCCACTTGACAATCACCTTCCCCGAGTGCTATTCTGTATTTGCAGTCTCGTGTCGAGACTGCTAGCAATCATTCTTGACAAGGGTTGTATCATGCCAACAAAGATGAAAAATCTGTTGGGAAGGGTGCACAAGTAACAAACATGACACCACTGAGCCAACGCAAACAGCAGATTCTGCGAGCGCTTGTTGAGGAGTATATCCATTCAGCAATACCTGTTGCATCTGAAACACTGGTACGGAAGTATGGTCTCAGCTTCAGTTCCGCAACCGTTCGTCACGAACTGGCCGGACTGGAAGAGGCCGGGTTGATCAATCAGCCGCATACCTCTGCAGGGCGAGTCCCTACTGACCTGGGATATCGTTACTTTGTAGAGCATCTTATGCAAGAATCAACGCTTTCTCTGGACGAGCAGCGTCTCATCCGTCACCAGTTTTACCAGGTGCAAGATCAACTTGATCAATGGGTACGCCTGACAGCTTCAGTGATGGCACGATTACTGCATAGCGCGGCGGTAATGACATCTCCGCGTTCCACGCAGGGACAGCTCAAGCACTTCGAGATACTGTCGGTGACGGAGCTATCAGCACACCTGGTACTGGTACTCATGGATGGGACTGTAAAGCAGCAGAGGTTGCTGCTGGAGGCTCCCTACCATCAGGAAGAACTGAGTGCCGTGGCGGCACATTTGAACGGACTCTTCCAGCATAAAAGCGCGGCAGAGGTCAATGAAATCTTGCGTCAGAATGATCTTTCAGGGGTGGAGCACCTGGTTGGAAGCACGATTGCTCATATCCTGGAGCAGCATGGCGATCCGTTGGGCGATGTCTTCTACCGTGAAGGCGTTGTCAATATTCTGGAGCAGCCCGAGTACAGCCGCATGGGGCCAGAAGAGGAACGCAACGAACGTGTACGCAAAGTGATGGAGGTACTGGAGCAGAATCGCTTTTTACCTGCGCTGGCCTCGCATCTCCGCCAGTCAGATGGCGTACAGGTCATCATTGGTGGAGAGAACGAGTGGGATGAGATGAAAGATGTAAGCATGGTAGTAGCTCGCTACGGCCAGGAGGGCGGAATAGGTGGTTTGCTGGGGGTAGTTGGTCCCACACGCATGCAGTATAGCCGTGCTATTGCGGTGGTTCGCTACATGACGCAAGTGATGAATGAACTGCTCGCAGAAGTCTATGGATATTAAAGTAATACAAAAGATTAATGTACATGTATAGGAGGCAACAGTGCCAAAAGTAATTGGAATCGATCTAGGAACAACAAACTCGTGTGTTGCCGTTATGGAAGCAGGCGAGCCAGTCGTTATCCCGAACGCGGAAGGAGCGCGCACAACACCCTCGATTGTGGCTATCAACAAGAGCGGTGAGCGTCTCGTCGGCGAAGTTGCGAAGCGCCAGGCTATCACTAACCCAGAAAATACGATTTACTCCATCAAACGCTTTATGGGACGTAAGTTTGAAGATACCGAGGTAGATCGTGATAAGCGCCTGGTCCCCTATAAAGTTGTGCGCGCCCCTAACGGTGATGCCTGGGTTGAGGTGCAGGGAAAGGCATACAGTCCACCTGAAATCTCGGCGATGATCTTGCAGAAACTCAAGGCTGACGCCGAGGCATACCTGGGCGAGCGCGTCACTCAAGCCGTAATTACCACTCCCGCGTACTTTAACGACGCCCAGCGCCAGGCAACAAAGGATGCCGGTCGCATCGCCGGCCTTGAAGTAATGCGTATCATCAATGAGCCGACGGCTGCATCTCTGGCCTATGGCCTTGATAAGAAAAAAGATGAGCGTATCGCTGTCTATGACCTTGGAGGCGGTACCTTTGATATATCGATCCTTGAGTTAGGCGATGGCGTCTTTGAGGTCAAGAGCACCAATGGAGATACGCACCTGGGTGGTGACGACTTCGACCTACGTGTCATCACGTGGCTGGCCGATGAGTTCCGTAAGGAGCAGGGCATCGACCTGCGCCAGGATCGCATGGCTCTCCAGCGTTTGAAAGAAGCCGCTGAAAAAGCGAAGAAAGAGCTATCTAGCTCGATGCAAACGGAGATCAACCTGCCTTTCATCACAGCTGATGCCAGCGGGCCAAAGCATCTCACCATGACACTGACGCGCTCCAAACTTGAGCAGTTGGTAGAAGATCTGATCGAGAAATCACGCGGGCCGGTCATGAAGGCTCTCTCAGATGCCGGAGTACGCCCCAGCGATGTCAACGAGGTGGTACTCGTTGGCGGTCAGACGCGTATGCCAGCCGTACAAACCATGGTACGGCGCATCTATGATCGCGAGCCGAATCGTGGTGTGAACCCGGACGAGGTAGTAGCAATTGGCGCCGCTATCCAGGCTGGTGTCTTGACTGGCGATGTCAAAGACGTGCTGCTGCTTGATGTCACGCCGCTCTCACTGGGTATCGAGACGCTTGGAGGTGTCTTTACACGCTTGATTGAGCGCAACTCAACCATCCCGATACAAAAGAGCCAGGTCTTCTCGACGGCCAGCGATAACCAGCCCAGCGTAGAGATCAACGTCTTGCAGGGTGAGCGTGAGTTTGCCAAAGATAACCGCTCTCTCGGCAGCTTTATTCTCGACGGTATCCCACCGGCTCCACGTGGTGTACCGCAGATTGAGGTCATGTTCGATATCGACGTCAACGGTATCGTGAACGTGTCCGCCAAAGATAAGGGTACTGGACGCGAGCAGAAGATCACCATCGTTGCGTCAAGCGGCCTCTCGAAAGATCAGATCAACCGCATGGTGCAGGACGCCGAGGCTCATGCAGCAGAGGACAAGCGCCGCAAGGAAGAGGTTGAAGAGCGCAACCTGGCGGATAGCGCGGCCTATCGTTCAGAGAAGAGCATTGCTGACCTGGGTGACAAGATTACCCCGGAACAGAAGAGCGAGCTTGAAGCCAAGATCGCTGACGTGCGCGCCGCCCTTTCAACCGATGATGTTGCCCGTATTAAGTCATCCCGCGAGGCGCTGGAGCAGGCTTTCTACAAAGTCACGGAGTCGGTCTATCGTCCAGGCGCTGCCGAGTCTGCTGACGGAGCTAACCCCGACTTCGGTGGGGGTACCGGACAGGAAGCCCCTCACGATGACACCATCGAGGGCGAATACAAAGAAATGTAGGCAATATCCCTGCGGGTACCCCTTTATTGAAGGGTACCCGCAGGGATATACCTATCATTTTTTGGCTATACTCTTGCATATAGCAGTGGGAAATTGTAACATCAAATGAAGCAAAGTAAATTAGCGTTGAATGTGGTTGCGCGAAACTAATAGCGCCCTGTTTTCTCACGGTAAAGGACCAGTTGATGGCTACTAATAAACGAGATTATTATGAGGTACTCGGTGTATCAAGGGGTGCAACCGACGATGAGCTAAAAAAAGCTTATCGCCGTCTTGCTAAACAGTACCATCCTGATGCCAACAAAGAGCAGGGAGCGGAAGCCCGCTTTATTGAAGTCAATGAAGCCTATGAGGTGTTGAGCGATTCACAGAAGCGAGCCACGTATGATCGCTTTGGACATGCCGGTCTCAATAATGGCACGGGCGGCGCAGGCTCCTACGATTTTGGCGGATTCAGCAGTATCAATGATATCTTTGAGACGTTCTTTGCAGGAGCAGGGGCAAACACCCAGCGTCGAGCAGGGACACAGCGTGGCGCTGACCTGCGTTACGACCTGACTATTACCTTTGAGGAAGCAGTCTTTGGCTGTCAGAAAGAGATAGAGTTGCCTCGTTGGGAAGCCTGTTCCACCTGTCGCGGAAGTGGAGCACAACCGGGAACCTCTACATCGCGCTGTTCTGTCTGCCAGGGTTCTGGTGAGATACGACGCGTACAGCAGTCCATTTTTGGCCAATTTGTCAACGTCACGATGTGCGAACGCTGCCGGGGTGAGGGACGTGTAATCACTACCCCCTGTGAAAAATGCCGGGGCCAGGGCCGGGTGCGTAACAATCGCCGCGTGGTGGTCAATATTCCCGCCGGGGTAGACGACGGCATCAATGTACGTGTCACTGGCGAGGGCGAAGTCAGCGCCCGTGGCGGCACGCCAGGTAATCTGTATGTTATTCTGACAGTAAAGCCTCACCAGTTCTTCAAACGGCAAGGGAACGACATTCTCTATGAATTGCCAATCAGCTTTACACAGGCAGCCCTGGGCGACGAGGTTGAAGTGCCAACGGTAGATGGCAAGACAACAAATCTGAAGATTCCAGCCGGGACACAAAGCAACCGGTCGTTCCGTCTCAAAGGAATGGGTGTGCCTGTTGTGCATAGCAGTGCCCGTGGCGATCAGCATGTCATTGTCAAAGTTGTGACGCCGACCAGCCTGACCGCTGAGCAGAAGCGCCTGCTTGAGGAGTTCGCGCGCCTGGAACGCGAACAAAGCGAGCAGAACGACAAGAACATCTTCCGCAATCTGTTTGAAAAAACAAAGGATGTATTCCAATAAAAGAGAGGAGAGGAGTTTGCAAAGCTCCTCTCCTCTCTTTTATGTTGCTTATTTATGCCCTGGCTTTTTCAACATCCTCTATTCTTCTAAGGTTCGCATCCTTTTCAACCAACTGCCCAAACTCGGCAAAGACAGGGAAATGATCGCTGGCTTCTTGACCATGTACGCCATTGCCCTGGGACGGTATGTAGCATCTTGAGAGATGCTGCGACATCTCCGGGCTGGCAAAGATGTAATCAATACGACCAGCGGGCGCGGCAGAGGGGCAGGAGAAACCCGCCTGGCCAGGGTTTGTCTCGCGGAAACAATCCACGTAGCCCGCGTTGTGCAATAGACTGATGCAGCCTCTTGGGGCATAGAGCGAGGCAGCTCTGTCAAAGAGCGCAGAGAGCAAGCGGCTGCGCGGAATGGCCCGTAATAATGGATTAAAGATGCGCAATGGACGAGGTACCACGGTATCCAGGTGTGGGTGTCCTGCCATCGCATGAGGGTTTAGACGGTAGCGTTGATCCTGCTGTAAGACATAGCGCAAAAGATCGCTGGCTTTGAAGGAATCGCCTGGCGCTAGAGAATTGAAATCACCAATGATGAGATGAGGTATTCCCTGCTTCGCTTTCATGATGCGAATGAGCTCTCGCACTTCGCGGCGGCGGATAGCGTCACCCGCCCAGCCCTTATTAAATGCCGCGGATAGGTGTGTCACAAAGACAGTGAATTGCTTCCCACCCGGCTCCTCTACACCCACTTCTAACACTGGTTTCATAAGAATACCAGGGCGAATATGCACCTCAGTATATATTATAGGCAAGCGGCTCAGTAGAGCAATCTGCCAATCCTGGAGATGCGTGGCATAACCACTCATCACATACTGCATCTCCAGCCGTTGTGCCAGTTCTTCAATAACCCGAGGATTGTTGGCCTCGACCAGTCCAACGATATCTGGTTGAGTTGCCTGTATCATATGTGTCAATGGAGTAACGCGGCGGGTACCGCCCACGAGGATATTATAAGAGAGGATACGTGTCAAAACCTAACCCCCTTCAGGTTAATTCTTCGATAGAATAATATAGAATCGCTTCCAAAGCCAAAGTACAGCAAACAACTGCTAAACGTTCTTAGCAATCTGCCTGTAATATTGTAGCATATTCCGCCAGGACGGTACGATGTGAAACATCGCAGAAAATTATTTTGTCCACACCAGGGTGAATTTCTCAGCAAGTTCTTGCTTGAATGGTTGATCTTTACTATGTCCATAGAGTACATTAAGCATGAGTGTATCGCCCAATTTGGCACCAGTTTCTTTTTCCGCATTGAAAGAGACATGAAGAAATGGACAAACCGGGAGAACCTACTGATCCTGGATGTCATGCGGACCAGTACGACTTTCAATCGCTACTAGAATATCATCAGACCTTGATGGATCATTACAAATCACTCATAAATCAACACGGATCACCGATGGACCATCCCCAGTTTCTGGCCGATCACCATCAATTCTTGATTGACCACTTCCAAACAGTGCGCGCTCTTTACCAGGCGGTACTGGATAGTCAGCAGACAAGACACGACCAACAACTCCAAATAGACTGGCAAATCTATTGCAAAGCATTACGAAACCATCACGAGTTGATAAAGAACCATTACCGGATGCTAAAAGATCATCATCGAGGGCTAGCAGAACGCTCCGTGGAAACAGAGATGGAGTGACTATATGCCTTTTTGTCCTTGTAGGTAGAAGGGCTGATGTATGCTTTTTAACATATTCATCTGAAGCCACTAGGGGCCGATACATCGGCGGTAGGTGCGATACATCGGCCCCTAGTGGCCAGGTTATTTTGTTATTGCCAGGTTATGCGCTCCAGGAGATAGACAGGAAGCTCGTCGATATTGACACGCACCTGGGTCATATGATCGCGCTCACGGACGGTCACCGTTCGATCGTCCAGTGACTGGAAATCAATAGTGACACAGTAGGGTGTACCAATCTCATCTTGACGGCGATAGCGGCGGCCAATATTCGCCACGTCGTCATAATGTGACACCATCAGTCGCTGCAACTTCTTATGAATATCCTTAGCGGTGGTCACCAGCTCCTCTTTGTTCTTTTGTAGGGGCAACACAGCCACTTTGACCGGCGCGATAGCCGGATGCAGGCGCAGCACAGTACGCGGCTCTTTACCCGTTGGATCCGGCTCTTCCTCGTAGGCGTCCAGCAGCAGGTTGAGGAAGGTGCGGTCTACACCACCCGAGGTCTCCACAATCCAGGGAATATAGCGCTCCCTGGTAATTGGGTCGACGTAACTCAAATCCTGGCCGCTATACTCACTGTGACGTGAGAGATCCCAGTCCTGCCGCCAGTGGATACCCTCCCACTCCTGCCAGCCAAGAATCGTCTTATATTCGATGTCGAAAGCCTGTTTGGCGTAGTGAGCCAGTTCATCGGGGCCATGTTCGCGGAAGTGCAAACGATCCTTGTGGTTGATTAGCCCCTTGTACCACTCAAAGCGTTTCTCCTTCCAGTAGTCGAACCATTGCTGCATCTCGCTGGGGTGGACGAAGAATTGCAGGTCCCACTGTTCAAACTCGCGCTGGCGGAACAGGAAGTTGCCGGGAGTGACCTCGTTGCGGAACGCCTTCCCAATCTGGCAGATACCAAAGGGAATTTGCATGCGTGAGGACTTGACCACGTTGTCAAAGTCGAGGTAGATGTTCTGGCAGGCCTCACCACGCAGGTAGGTTTTCATGCGCTCACCTTCGACGACGCCGAGGTATGTCTCCATCAAGAGGTTAAACGTGCGCGGCTCCATCAGCTCGCCACCGCATTCCGGGCACTTGTTCTGAATGACATTTTCTTCCGGCAGATGATCAATGCGAAAACGCCGTTTGCAATTCTTGCAGTCTACCAGGCGATCTACGAAGTTTTCCACGTGGCCGCTGGCCTCCCAGACCCTGGGGTGGGTGATTATTGCGCCTTCGATCCCGACCACGTTGTCGTGCAACTGCACCATTGACCACCACCAGTAGCGGCGAATATTGTTGCGCAGTTCGACGCCAAGCGGGCCAAAGTCGTAAATGCCGGAAACGCCGCCATAAATTTCTGAATTGGGGTAGACGAAGCCGCGCCGTTTGCAGAGCGCGACAATCTTCTCAATGGGCACAAAAGGGGTGTCATTGGTGGTTGGTTTGCTCTCAACCTGTGTCATAATGAGTGAACCTCCTCAAAAAAATGCCCCAGGCGTCAAATTCAATGGTATGTTATGACGCCAGGGACGAATATATGCCTGCGTAGGCCTGGGGCTACTACGTCTAACGGCATAATGCGCGGTTCCACCCTGCTTCTTCACGCTCAATTTGTGAAGCCACTCATTAAGTCCAACTCCGAAGCGCCCTTCACCTTTTGCGGATTGCCGACCTTGCACAGTCTACCGGCTCGCTGCTACCCCCGCCAGGTTACTCCTCTTCATCATCGCTGGAGAATTGTTTTATTCGGGTTTGTAAGACACGATGTTTCGTGTCCAGAACAGTATAGCGGAATACGAGGAAAGATGCAAGAACCAGGCAGTGTTATCAGCCATTTTTCGTGAATCTTCCCTACTGAGAAGCTCATACTTAATGCATCGTATCAACACCCACCGCTGTATCAGTCAGTATAATTCGCTTAGAAAATAGCTATCATCAAAACACGCAAGGTGCTATACTAATGTAAGATTAAATTTAGCTCATGCCAGGAGGTAAATCGTGGCTTACCAGATGACGATAAACTTGACAGATCAGGAATATGCAGCACTCATCGCAGAAGCAAAAAAAAGTGGGAAACAGCCTGAAACGCTTCTACGAGAAATCATGATGCAGCGACTACAGCCATCACCTCAATTAAAGCGTCCATTAACGAGCCGCGAGTTGATGGAAAAGCAATATCGTGAGGGGAAGATCCTTAATATCCCTGCACGACGACCGTTAACCCGAAAGGAACAGGCCGAACGTGAACGTCTGGCCCGGTTGTTCTCTGGTGGTAAACCTGCTTCTGAGATGGTCATTGAGGACAGAGGCCCATACTAATGGCAACCTACTTCCTAGATACCTCGGCTATTGTCAAACGTTACTTTCCCGAACAAGGGCATGATTGGTTAGTAACCCTCTGTGACCCAGTTCAAGGGCATGAACTCTACATCTCACAGGCTGCTTTGGTAGAGGTGGTGGCAACCATATGTCGAAAGGCTCGTGAGCAAAATATTACTATTACCGAGCGTGATAGACTTATTACAGAATTTAGACAAGATAGCCAGGACGACTACATCATATGGCTTGTCACGACTGCCATGTATACCTCCGCAGGGGACTTGTGCCGCTCGCACAGATTGCGTGCGTACGATGCGGTACAGCTAGCTTGTGCGCTCGGCATTCGTAACGATAGTACACTAAATCAAGCGCCTGCACCTATCTTTGTCAGTGCAGATACTGGTCTCCTCGAATTTGCTATTGCTGAGGGTTTCAGTGTTGAGAATCCAAATTCATACCCATGAGTAAAGGTGCCAAACTCCTATGCCACCTACAGTTAATTGAAATCCTATAGTCCTACAGTTTTCTCGACCATTTATTGCAATAATAAATCTCTGCGGCTCATCCAGTACTCTCCCAAAACCGTCAACCCTACGACATACAATGCAATTACGAGCAGCGCTGCGACACCTGACCAGCCAATACTCCCTGCTGCACCGAAGTTAAAGCAGGCGGTCATGGGTATCAGTGGGAGACGCGATATGCTGAGAAATGCTGCCAGCGGGCCGGGGCTGGTATTCGAGTAGAGAACGGCAGCGAACCACGCCAGTAAAGCGATACGGGCCAGGCGCGTAGCAATAGGCGCGGAGAAGACGACTACCAGCGTCGAGATAACGATGCAATTCGCCAGCAAGCCTACCGAGCCGACCAGCATATTGGTCACAGTTGCG
>JBGQJX010000033.1:0-17619 GCA_041499255.1 Ktedonobacteraceae bacterium
CAAAATAAGCTCTACATCTCCAAAAATAATAGTGCGCAATGTGCGCGGTATTTTCCCCAAATACCGCGCACACCTGATACTCTTGCAACAGTGAGCCGCTCCGACTCAAACTTCTCTGATACACCTGATACACCTGTGTATGACTTCCCTACCTCGTAAGAGCCTCTGTTTCCTCACATCGTGTTAGGGGGAGGAGGATCCGTTGGAGCGGGCGCGTCGCTTCTGCAAAGCCAGCAGGCGCTGTTGCGTCGAGGCTTCGCGCTGCATCAACTCAACGTAGTCCTGATAGGAGAGGCTGCGCTGCTGCAGACCTTTGAGCGGCAAGGAGCGCGAGAAATCTGGTGGATGGACGACCTGCAAACAGCGCTCGGCGGCATTGATGCGTAAGGTCACCGGCTGGCCCGCCAGCTTGCTGGAGACGTAGTAGCTACGCAAATCCATCTTCACCAACCCCTGGCGGTTCACCTGGCGCACCACATGCTCCCCATCGACCCAGAAGAGCCAGGCATCGGCATTGACCACGTCAGGAACCCTGGGTAAACGGGGCAGTTCGGGAAAGGCGACACGTGGAGGACGATTGCCACACGCGATCCCTTGATGGGGTCGTTGCCAGTTGTAGTGGTGATCAAAGGTGGCGGTGACTTCGCGCACCTGCTCAAAGGTCGTGGGGCGATGCTGGGCAAGACACTCCTCTTGATAGGTGCGGTTGTAGCGTTCGACAAAGCCATTTTGTTGTGGGTGGTGCGGATCGCAGACCAGCACTGCCACCCCCAAGGACTGGCAAAAACGCAGCAAAGCGGAAGGGAAGTCGCTGCCCTGGGGAGCCCCGACCCAGCGGGTGTCCCGGTCGAGGGTAATGGAGTTGGGCAGCCCGTGTGCTTGAAACGTTTGGGCCACGGCCAGCAGCGCCGTTTCTGCCGTAAAATCGGCACGGACATGACTGGCGATGAGCACCGAGGTGCCCTTGTCGATGATGTTGAGCGTTTCGACCACATGTTGCTGCTTGCCGTCAGGATCGGCGGGCACGCTGGAGGCATCTTTAAAGTCGAGTTGCCACTGGTGCATTGGCTCGGGACGTTCGATGGGATCGGGCAGGTGAGGCAGACGACCGGCGATGCGTCCGTGCTCGCGCAAGAGTCGATGAATGGTGCGCGTCGAGCGTGGCAAGCGCAGTCCCGCCTGCTGCAAGCTCTCATCGCGCGGCAGATAGTACAACAGCGCTTTGGGACCCGGCGTGCGTCCCAGTCCTTCGGGAGGGTGATCTCGCATCTCCAGCAGGCGCTCCACCACCAGCGCGTCCAGCCCAGGATGGGGATGATGAGGGGCACGCGAGAGACCTCGCAGGACCGCTTCATCCTCGGCAGCAGCACTCAGCAAGCGTTGCTTCCATTTGTCCACCCACCCCAGCGACATCCCCGTCGCTTGGGCCAACTGCGCGCGCGTCCAGGTGGGATGCACCTGGAGCAAGCGACGCAAATTCCCTCGTGCTGCGTAGTATACTGCTTCCATGACAGCCAACTCCTTCTTTTGAGAAATCCATCTTTCTCAAGAGAGTTTACTGTCTTTTCTTGACATGTTCTACGATGTGGGGAAACTGACCCTCTTACGAGGTAGGGAAGTCATACACACCTGATACTCTTGATACTCTGAAACATTGGAACTTCATACTCACCATCGCGTATACTTACTATGTGCCGTTTTGAACACAACTGTACATTGAAGCTGGAGCAACAAAATATGATTCTCCACCTGGGAGAGCGCGTCTATTGGGGCGCGCCTGAAGTCATTTACCTGGAAGGCACCATTAGCAAGCTAGATGAAGCAACTCAAACCGTCGTCGTACACATCGATCGCGCCACCCCCCATTCTGCCCACCTGATCGGTTCGGCACTCCCTTTCGCTGCGGATGGACTGGCTCCGCTCAAAGGTGAAAGCCCTCCTGGAATAACGAGCGTACACAGCCCACAACGCTCACCAGCACCACAGATGGATGACAATGAGAAAATCCGCCGTGCCGCAGCGGCAGCCGTTCACCAAAAATATGGCTATACCCTTCCAGCAACACAAGAGAGCGCCATGATTGAACAGGTAGCAGAAACGCTGAACAATGATACTACCTTGAGAAAACGCATCATAACTTCCATGAACGAAATATTGAACCGCGAATTTTAATGAGCCTCCCCGCCACAATAGTGAAGTAATATATAGACTTACATACAAAAGCATCGTATAGTATCATATAGATGCTGAAACGCCGTGCATTACCATAGAACGATAAAAAGGTGGGCGCCTATGAATTGTCCAAAATGTAACAAACCACTAGCAGCGAATTCGCGTTTCTGCCCAAATTGTGGTGAACCAATTTCTAGCACACCTGTCAATCACCCTACGGCTAACCCCATTCCATCATACCAACCTGCGTTCAGGGGGGAACCGCCAACCCTACCACCAGATCCTCAGCAAAACGAACCACTTATTCACCGACCAGACTATCAACAAGGTCCTCAATATCAGAATCAAGGAGCAGCACAACACCAGCCTGCAATCAATGAGGATCCGCCAACCCTACTACCAGGTCCCCAGCAAAACGAACCGCTTATACTGCGACCAGGCCCTCAACAAAATCCTCAATATCAGAATCAAGGAGCAGCACAACACTGGCAGCAACCGTTATCAGCACCTTCACAACCCCAACAATCACCTTACGTTCAACCATCTAACGCTGCAAGAGGCATCAATACTAATGCCAGTATCGGAGAAACGAGGCCGCGTCGCCGCGGGCGAGGATGCCTTGTAGGATTCATTTCCCTCGTGGTGTTGGCTGTACTCTTAGTGGGAGGCTGGTTCCTCGTCTTACGTCCCTACCTGAACAACATGGTTTCGAGCAAACTTGATAGCGTTCTAACTAACGCAGTTAACAAAATACCACCAGAGGTTGCAGTGGCTCCTGCCGGGCGTGTCCCCTTATCAGAAACTGTATTAAACAACCTGCTCGTTCTGAATTCTTCTCCTGATGACGTTGTGAAAAATACGCAGATACACGTCACACCAGCGGCAATGAGCCTGCAATTTCAAGTTTTTGGATTTACGAGTACAGTTAGCGGCGTACCGAAAGTAGTTCAAGGGCAGCTTGTTGCTACTAATGTGACAGTTGACGGCATCGCAGCGCTTATCTTCACTCCAGACGAAATAACAGCACTCGCCAATAGGCATCTGGCTGAAGCGCAGACAAAGATACAACATGCTATCACATCCGTTGAACTGGGCAACCATGAACTGATTCTGGTACTAGGGGCGCCGGGTAGTACCCCTGGTGGTGTTCCTTTGCCTGTAGGTAGCCCCACTCCTGGTGGCATTCCCTTCCCTTCAGGCAGCCCGCCCACCATTCCTTAATCTATTCTGAACTGTACGCCCTCGCCGGCACAAGATGAAAAGACCTGGGAAAAGCAGCAGTAGCATGCCATCCACATCGACGGCGCTTCCATACTGCTGAGAGCCAGGAACAATACCTGTCTGATGCACTCTGTCGAAAACAGAGGAGACATTTGGCAGCAATCCATTGTTCCCTTCTCCCAGAGGCCAATAGACAAGAGCAGCACGTCCAATAATATTGCTGCGAGGTAATAAGCCCCAGTCCCGCGAATCGGAACTTCCTATCCGGTTGTCGCCCAGCACAAAATATTCGTTTGGAGGAATTACCATATTTGAGATGGTTTTATATGTATAAACATTACCCTGACGATGAGGGTCAACATAGGTCTCCTTCAAAGTTACACCGTCCACAATCACGGTGGTATCGCGGATAGTAAGTGTATCACCAGGGACGGCAACGATGCGCTTGATATAATCTTGATCTGGATGTGGCGGGGCAACAAATACTACGACATCTCCCCGAGCAGGTGCATGAAAGAGATAGGTCCATTTATCTACCAGGATAAGTTCCCTATCGTGCAGACTGGGCTCCATACTCATACCCTCGATATTGAAATTTTGTACTGCCAGGCGAATGACCAGAAACATCAATATGGTTAGAACGATGGTTTCTATTACCTCCCGTACCAGGCGATAGCGCTTCTCAAAATCAAGTTCTACGTTCATGCTAACTCCCTGTGTATAGCTTCTCACTGATCCTATGAATGAAAAGGAGCGAGAGGGTGCCTCCAACGAGGAACACAATCCTCACATTCCTACAAATTACTTTTTACTGCATTGTACAGTTTGAATCTACCAGATACAACATACAGAAGCAAGGCTTACTAAAAGATATACCTTCTTCTGAAGTACAGAATAGCCTATCAGCCTGTTGAGAATATAGGAAATAAAGGCTACCATGCTAATTGTTATTACATGTTAGTACGCAAAGACACAGTCGGAATGCCCTTTGGAGTATTTGACCCGCACTGTTGTTCACTTGACATCATGTTGTATGATGATAGTGAAATTGAACGTTTGTATCAACAAATATGTAGCTCACAGGTTATGCCGATAAGTTTCGCCTGAATTCCTAACAACCTGTGAGCTACATATTTGTGGGATGGGTGATCCTATTATATGCCTCAAGACAAAATCATTATTCGTGGTGCCCGCGAACATAATCTGAAAAACATTGATGTTACTATACCCCGTGACAAGCTGGTTGTCATTACAGGTCTTTCCGGTTCAGGCAAAAGTAGTCTTGCCTTTGATACAATCTTTGCTGAAGGACAACGCCGCTACATCGAATCCTTGTCTGCCTACGCTCGACAGTTTCTGGACAAAATGGAAAAGCCCGATGTCGATCATATTGATGGCCTCTCTCCTGCTATATCCATAGACCAGAAAGGAACAACCCATAACCCTCGTTCGACAGTGGGAACAGTCACTGAAATCTACGATTATTTGCGCCTGCTCTACGCTCGCATCGGTCATCCACACTGCCCCAATTGTGGCCGAGAAGTAAGCCAGCAAACCATTCAGCAGATCGTCGACGCGGTGCTCAACCTTCCCGAAGGCTCTCGCATCATGTTACTCGCCCCACTCGTGCAGGGGCGCAAAGGTGAGTACAAGAATATCTTTGAAGAAATGCGTCGCGCGGGCTATGTGCGTGTACGTGTCGATGGCAAGATCCATGATTTGAGTGACGAAATCGATCTCGATAAACAGAAGAAACATACCATCGAGGTGGTTGTTGATCGCCTGGTCATCCGCAAAGAGCGAGTCAGAGACGAGGCCATCACCCGGCTGCCACGTATGAGGACCTTACATTCTCTTGAAAACGAGGAAAATCACCTTTCACAACCAGGTCACCCTGCTTCGAAAAAGGTCGCGGAGCGACCTGCGCTTTATGATATCAATGCCGAACAATATATAGAGCAGAACATCGAAGACAAACTACCACTGGTGATAGAAGCTCCTCAAGAAGAAACCGGCGACTTTGCATTGCGACAGCGGCTTTCAGATTCATTGGAAACGACGCTAAAGTTGGGTAGTGGCGTGGTCCTGGTTTCTATTATTGACGGCGAAGAAATACTTTTCTCGGAGAAAGCTGCTTGTGTCTACTGTGGCATTAGTTTGCCAGAAATCGCTCCCCGCACCTTCAGCTTTAATAGTCCGCACGGCGCATGCCCCACCTGCACAGGTCTTGGTACGCAACAAGAGATAGACGTGGAGCGCATTGTGACCCACCCCGATTTGAGCCTGCAGCAAGGCGCCATAGCCCCTTGGAGCAAAGTGGTCAATGGCAGCCAGTGGCACGCCTCGATCCTGGAAGCGCTGGCAAGACAATATAATTTCAGCCTCGATACTCCATGGCGTGAGTTGACCGGAGATCAACAACAGAAAGTGCTCTACGGCACGCCTGAATCATTGACTATACGCTACACCCCTCAACATGGGCATACAAGAAAGTACACCATCAATTTTGAGGGAGTTATACCCAACCTGGATCGCCGCTATAAGCAGACTGAGAGCGAAGGCGTACGGGAAGAGATTGAGAATTACATGTCGGCACGTATTTGTCCCGACTGCCATGGCGCGCGTCTCAAGCCAGAAACGCTGGCCGTCACAGTTGGTGGTCGCAACATTGTGCAGGTTACAGATCTCTCGATAGTGCTGGCGCAACGCTTCTTCAAAGAATTAGAGGCTGAAGGCACACTAATTCACCCAACCACGAGTAACGAAGAGGTCGCGTTACAGCCTGCATCTATCGGAAATGGACAGGACAATAAGAAGAACGAGAATGGGATTCCTATCAAAAAGGATCCGTATGCAAAGATCGATCTTCATGAACCACTCGTCCTGGCCTCATTGACAGAACGGGAACAATTTATCGCACGACAGGTGCTCAAAGAGATCCGCGCTCGTCTCCAATTCCTGGTCGATGTTGGCCTGGAATATCTGACCTTAGATCGGGCCGCGGCCAGTCTCTCCGGAGGCGAAGCACAACGTATCCGTCTCGCAACACAAATTGGTTCGGGCTTGATGGGAGTGCTCTACATTCTTGATGAGCCAAGTATCGGGCTTCATCAACGCGACAATGAACGCTTGATCAGGACCCTGGTACGCTTACGCAACCTGGGAAATACATTATTGGTTGTCGAGCACGACGAGGATACTATGCGAGCCGCCGACTTTATTATTGACATCGGTCCTGGAGCAGGAGAACATGGCGGCAAGATCGTGGCAGAAGGCACCTATGATGATATCGTAGCCAACACCAACTCTTTGACGGGTGATTACCTCTCGAGGCGTCGTCGTATAAAGCTACCCGAACAGCGCAGAGAAGGCAATGGTCAATTTCTCACTATTCAGGGTGCGCGCGAGAACAACCTGAAAAATATCACTGTTGATATTCCACTTGGAGAATTCGTCGTAATAACTGGCGTCTCTGGTTCTGGCAAAAGCACCTTAATCACCGATATCTTGTACCGGAAGCTGGCTCATATCTTCTTCCGTGCTCATGACAAACCAGGCGCACACGATGCCATTAAAGGTCTGGAGCACCTGGATAAAGTAATCGACATCGATCAATCACCCATAGGCCGAACGCCTCGCTCAAATCCTGCAACGTACACAAATGCTTTCACAGGAATACGTGAATTATTCGCTCAGGTACCAGAATCGAAAATACGGGGTTACAAAGCTGGTCGCTTCTCCTTCAATGTGAAAGGCGGGCGCTGTGAAGCCTGCAAAGGTGAAGGTATCGTCAAAATTGAGATGAATTTCTTGCCGGATGTGTATGTCCCCTGCGATGTTTGCAAAGGTAAACGCTATAACCGTGAGGCTCTTGAGATACATTACAAGGGAAAGAACATCGCTGATGTGCTGAATATGACAGTAGAGGAAGCAATGACGTTCTTCGCCAACGTACCTTCAATCTATAACAAAATGAAGACGCTCAATGATGTAGGATTGGGCTATATGCGCCTCGGTCAACCAGCTACCACCCTTTCGGGAGGAGAGGCACAGCGCGTCAAGCTGTCAACGGAACTCTCACGACGAGGCACAGGCCGCACAATGTATATTCTTGATGAGCCAACCACTGGATTGCATTTTGCCGATGTAGATCGATTACTCCAGGTATTACAGCGCCTCGTCGATAGCGGAAATACAATTGTCGTGATTGAGCACAACATGGAAGTGATTAAAAGCGCGGATTGGATCATCGACCTTGGGCCGGAGGGTGGGGATGCTGGTGGCCAGGTCATCGCCTATGGCACCCCTGAAATGGTAGCTGAAAATGAAAAGTCGTATACAGGACATTTTTTAAGACGCATGTTTACTGAGGAAGCTGCACATGCAAATGCTCATCATACTGAGCATCAGGTTGTGGCTGGCTAGAGCCGATTAATTCCGAGTGCTGCTCTGTTGCGGTTTCTTGCCCACTATCGCTTTCGGTTTTTTCTGCGGCGCTCCCATTCGGGGGCGTCGGCTCAGGACCCCCTAATCTAATGCGCCCTCCACGTTGACGCTGTCGATAATCCATCCATACGATCAAGCCGACCATCGTCAACCCCACCAGGACTACACCGATAAACTTGTAGAAATGCGAATAATGTTGCACCTCGGAGAGAGAGACAGCTAACAATCCAAATATCATAGCCAGTCCATAAATGACATAACAGATCTGCTTGACACTCAAACCAGTCGCCATAAGACGATGATGCAAATGAGTTTTATCATAGTGAAGAGGAGATTGGCCCCGGCGTATTCGATTTATGATTACCACGGCAACATCAATGATAGGCACACCCAGCACCATCAAAGCCAATGCTAACTTCGCTCCTCCCATCACTGAAAGCACAGCCAACCCTAAACCAAGAAACATTGAACCGCTATCGCCCATGAAAATCTTCGCCGGATTCCAGTTGTGCGGTAAAAAACCTAGCACTGCGCCGGTAAAGATTGCAGCAAGAACAGCGATACTCTGCTGATTCAACAAGAAGCTAATGATCGCAATGAAAAGACCCGCTATTCCTACAACACCCGTCGCCAGACCATCCATTCCGTCAATCCAATTCACCGTATTCATCATCCCAGCGGTCCAGAACCAGGTGAGCAGAACAGCGGGGATGGCTGCAAGACTGATAGCTGGTTGGATATCAGGCGAGGGTGGATGGATAAACAAAAATAGCGTAGGCTGTAAATACCACGGTAAGTTTGCATTCGTCGCTATCTCCCTGCCAAAGGGGTTATTGAACGTAAAGAGTAATATGCCATGAAAGACTCCACCCCAGGGTCCGAGAATGATCAGAACTGCCACAGTTTGTGCTAATAATTTTGGCAGGGGTTTCAGCCCTACAACATCATCATACGCGTGAACAATTACTACGAGTAGTGAGGCTGCAATGAGCAGCCAGTAAATGATCACTTCATTGGTTGAACCAGGTTTGTAGAATAGCAATGAGGCTAGCACAAAGGCCACAAACATTGCTACACCACCCAGGCGAGGCACCGCTTTAGTATGGACTCTTCGTGCTGCCGGTTGATCAAGCCAACCCAGTTTGTAACACAAGGCCCTCACACCAAATGTCAGGAAGAAGGCCAATAAAAATGCGGATACCCCACCAGCCAGCAGTGTCAACACATTGTAAAAGATTGGGGGAATGAGGAACAACAAATGAATGGAGATGATACCCGCTTGAACCATAAAGAACGCTCCTACCAATCTGTAAAGGAGATGTTTCCTTCACCGCTTATAGATGGAATAATATCCACTCTCATGTTGGTCGGATTATTATAAGCCTGTGTTCAAGAAAACGCAAATCAATAGCACGTTTATCGTATTTCGATGCCGGTATACATAGCATGACATTCCATTTTAATTCTCTACACGATAGTCTCTACAATACCACTTTGAGTAATCGATCCCAACCTGCATAATCCTTCTCAAACGTCGCCTTCGCCTGTGGCCAGAGATTACGGAGAAGGTGAACCAGTGTTTCACGTTGCTGATAGCCAATTTCCATGATCAATACAGCATGTTTCTTCAATTTGCCCGACCGTTGCGCTTCTAAAAAGAAGCGTTCTAACAGATCTAGCCCTTGCGTACCACTGAACAGGGCAAGATGCGGTTCGTAGGCACGGACGTCAGGAGCCAGCAAGTCCCTCTCGTCAGTACCTACATAGGGCAAGTTAGCAGTAAGTACATCAACAGGCTCTGGCAATGGGCTGAGGAGATCACCATGCAGCAAATGCACTCGCTGTTCAATAGCGTGTCGTTGGCAATTGAGGCGCGCAACTTCCAGAGCATCAAGAGAGATATCAGTGGCGTACACGTAGGGAAGGCGAGGCTCTTGTACGGCGAGGGCGATGGGAATAACGCCAGAGCCTGTACCAATATCGGCTACAACAGGCATCAGTCCGCTATCAAGCAGATCACGAATGATCTTTAAAGCAATCTCAACCAGTAGTTCTGTCTCCGGTCGAGGTATAAGAACACGTCTATCAACAATGAAATCAAGACCAAAAAACTCTTTATGCTCAACGATATAAGCAATTGGTTCACCACCTTTCCGGCGCTCAAGCAGCCCTTGATACTGCTGCTCTTGTTCTCCAGTAAGGTGAATTTCTGGATGAGCAATAAGCGTAGCTCGATCCACATGTAACACATGGCCTAACAACACCTGGGCATCAAGTCTGGGAACAGATTGCCCTACTTCTGCCAGCACTGATGCGCCCAGTTCTATAGCTTCACCAATATTGGTCATGCATCATTCCTGCATTTATAATGGTTGGCGACCGGCGAAACCAGCATCAAGATAATGCCAGAAATTGATACGCTCTTCGCCGAGAAACCAGCAAAGATAGATTTCTCGTCCATTACGAAGGCTGAGAAAGTCGATCAAGCCACGTTCTGGATCTTTCAGAACACACCCAAAACCAGCCAGTTCATCAAGTAGCTTACGCAGGTCATGAGCGTGATCAGACAGTTCCTTCTGCAAGTTCAACATGCGTTCATGCAGGTGATAGCCGTTGCCTGTTGCTTGTAGACGCAAAGCGTCTGACTCCTCCTGGGTTTGCAGCATGGACTTATGCTTAACCTGTATCTCGCTCAGTATAATTGAAATCTGTGGTAAAAGGGCCTCAGCCTCTTCACGAGTGAAGTAACGGGCCATTCATCGCCTCCTCTTTGCCTTCTCGACAGGTTTCCAATCAAATGAATGCTACGGCGTTGGACTGGGTGTCGGTGTTCCTGTTGGAATAGCGGTCGTGGTCGGCGTCGGTGTACCCCCCAGAATGATAGAGAGGTCATCGAAGGTCTTGAAGTTGACTACGCTACCTTCTGCTACATAATCGCCCTTAATAATATCACCAGGCTGCACAAGTGGCAGCTTTGGAGAGAGGGAGAGATTAGCAGTAAAGATGGTATTCTGCCCCTTTAGCTGAATGTAATAAATGGTGTCGCTTCCCTTCTGCACAGACGATATACGTAGCACTGTCCCAGTCACGGTCTGGGTCGTTCCTCCACCTGGCGTATTGCCGCCATTTCCCTGCTGCGTGAGCCATTGCTGGTAATCCTGCAACGCCAGGGTTAGAGACGGTTCATACTGCACATTACTACCGTTTAGATTTCTGGCATCTACAACCCCAACCGATTGGAAGCCGCCATTACCCGAACTTTGTATGTAGATCGCGATCCAGGTGGGTACTCCATAAATCTGGTATAGTTGAATACTAGCCACGTTGTAGTTACGAATATTTTTGCTGGTAGATTGAAAAGTACTCTGTACGTTACCACCGATACCTATTCCTGACAGTGGATAGAAATGAGCCTCATTTTTATGGGTATCGAAAAGGAAGACGCCTGTACTTGACTGGTCGTTTGAAGAGGAAGAAGTCATAGGAATGAGCCAGACAGGCTGATCCGCGTTGTTATAGAGTAGTTCTGGATCACTGGCTGGGGTCTGCTGTCCCATACCCGAGGGATTGAACCACGGAGCCGCATGATAGAGCCCCCACCAGCTGAGATAGTCAGTTACTGTTTGAGCCGGCATGACGCGATCTACCCAGGCCGGCACATCCTGTGGCGTATATTTCTTAATTTCACCGGTGTGAGCATTTACAATGAGCACTTCAGTGAGAACATCACCGATATAGCCGCGGCTTGGCTGCATGAGCGAAATAGTCCAAAAAGGATGGAAAGTATCATCAAGTTCCAGGGTAGGATCAACCAGTTTGCCATAGGTATACCCACCGAGGTAGACATGCCGTAAAAGGTCCTGGTTAAGAAGCGCCCCAGGCAGCACGGCAAGTGATGCGCCTGGCTCGGTGTGTAATACTGGTATTTTCTCAGGGTCCTCAGCATCCACTACAACAAAGCCCGGTGTAGTTGGGCTATTGAGATTGGCAAAGATATTATTGTACATTAACGGGCCAACATAATAGAGATGATGGTTGATAGATTGTAATGTATAGCTGCCAGGATCTATGCTGTATGTTGAGCCAAGGTTCTGACCGTTTGCACCTAGTACCTGTTGGCCTTTGTAAACAGCAATGCTCTTGCTGACCAGTACAATATGATTGGGATCGGTAGGCGGCAATTTAGGAGAGGTCTCATAATGAACCTGCGGTATGGCAGCAAGCACTTTGGCATTGCTATCAAACCAGGTGGTAAAGACCACAATCAAACCACTGACGACGATACCAATGACAGCCGCCGTAACAAGCCCAAAAATACCTGCCGCAATAGCTCCTCGCGAGGCATTGGCAGGCAATTGGGTTGGATTGCTCTTTGATGCCCGGGGGCGCCCCTGGCTTACAGCGGAAGCGTCCTCCAGGACATTAAGGGCCGGACGTGCAAATGCAAAGAGATTCGCGATGCTACTGATCACTAGCGGCCAAAGTAGCCACTGCCAACCCCAGAACGGCCCAGTTAGCGCAGGCTCAGAGAAATAAAGCATGAATAGGCAGATCAGAAAGTTCACCACAAAAAAAACGGCGAACCAGTTGAGGAATCTTCTTCGATTAAATGCTTCGCGACGACCAAAACCAAGCCGTCCAATTGTCAGAATAGCCATGACAATAACCGTGCCAACGAGTGCCAACAAGAAAATAATCATCTCACCCTCACTGTATCTATTTCAGGTAGCGTGGCCTCTCTTCTGTAGATGTCGTATTGAATAATGACATCTATCAAGGTCGGGCACTACGTTAAGATGTACATCGGAAAACCAACGCTATTGTAACGCTCTTTCAGGCAGTTATGCAACTATCTAACGCAATGTGCATGTTTTTCCGGGGCCTCATCGCTACGCTCTTCGCGTTCAGTGTTTGTGTGAAGTTGCGACTGTGGCAGACGCCGTCTGCCACAGCCGCAACTTCACAAGTGGTTGTGAGCCGCCTGCGGCGAAAAAGTTGCACGTCGCGTTATCTAATCTTCTATATTAGAGTATACACATGCCTCCAAATGTCCGGTCTTTGTGATGGCTTGAGGAAGAGATGTAACACTTTAGCGTTTCGCAAGTCTATACTACAATAGAATATCTTCACCTGAAGATGTACGAAAGATGCCTTTCTTGATCATGAAGAGTATGGTGATTGCATAGCCTTGATTGGCAACTATAGATAACTAAAGGAGCATTTGACTTATGCAATGGTTCGGCAAAAAATCTGAACAACGAACATTAGAGGAAAAGATGCCTGACGGCCAATACCGCCTCCCGCCAGGACAATATCTCACAAAGAAATGGCCAGTGTTGAGCTATGAGCGAACCCCTCAAAAGCTGCCGGCTGATTGGAAACTGAAAATTACTGGGAAAGTCGAAAATCCCCTGGAGTTTACATGGGAAGAATTCCTTGCTCTTCCACGCACTACCTTAACCACCGATATTCACTGTGTGACGACATGGAGTCGTTACGACAATGCCTGGGAGGGCGTGAGCATCCGTGAAATTTTAAGACGCGCCAAACCGTTGCCGAGCGCGCAATTTGTGATGGCTCACTCCTGGACAGGCTATACGACAAACCTTCATCTTGCAGACCTTGATGACGATGATGTGATGATTGCCTTGAAACACGACGGTCAGGACCTTGAGCCTGATCACGGCGGTCCTATACGCTTGCTTGTGCCAAAACTCTACTTCTACAAAAGCGCCAAGTGGCTCGATGGGTTAGAATTTATAGAACGCGACCGCCCCGGTTTCTGGGAACAGCGCGGCTACCACAATCACGCCGATCCCTGGAAAGAAGAGCGGTACTGGTAAGAATTTGAGTTATTACTTCTCCAAGGTGCTCTTACTATTGCGCTCTCCGTCATAGGTGATCAATATGCGTTTACCCTCGTAGACCGTTTCCAGGTGGATGGGGCGGCCCCACATCGTATACACATGTTGGAGTGTCTTCTCGGCATAGTTCAGATCGAGTTCCTGGCCCTCAAACATGTGTTTGATGTAGAGTTCGCGGTTGCCGCGATAATCTCCGTTATCGACAACGAGATAGGGATAACCAAAGTTGGTCATGCTGGCAACGATGCCATCGCGCACTTTCTCCCAGTTCTTCTCGGAGATCACCCATTCATCGCCTTCTTTCTTGAAGAGGTAGAGGTCAAGGTCCTTGATGAGGTCTTTGGTCAGATAGTTTCGCAGGAACGAGACATCGTTATCTAATTCTCGCACTTCGAAGATCTTCTGGTGCCCCATGCCTGGCTTCCGCCCTAATTTTTCTTGTTCCTCTTTGGACGGATTATCCCAACGTCGCTCGATATCCTCGAACATCTTGAAGCCAAGATAATACGGATTGAGCGAGGTGCGCGAGGGCGAGAGGACGCCTGAGTGCAACTGGGCAAAATCGAGGGCTTCGGAACTGTTGATGACGCCGAGTTCTGCTAACTGGCGCATGATGCGCGAGTGCCACAGGCTGTTGTGGTGCACCATACCATTAGCGACATACCGGTGTGATTTTGCCACTGTTATATCATACACATCGGCCAGGCCTTGCTCAATACTCACCACTTCATCTGTAGAGTCTTCTTTTAAGAACCAGCGGTGACTTGCGAGATACCCGTCCAGTTTTCCTTGCTTGCGAGCAAGTCCAAAGTTAATGTCATTGGCAAAAACACGAGCTGACATGCCCTTAATTCTAACGTTAGGCCCATAGCGGCGCGATAGTATGCCGTAGTTCAGGAGCAATACCTGCAGCGTCTGAGCTATATCCTCACTGAAGGTAGATAAAATCACGCCTTCCCTGGCTGAAGCACAGCCATCACAATCGAAGTACGCTCGCAAGAAAGCGCTCACTACTGCTTTAGGCGATCGCAAAATGACAGATGGAATACGTTTCTGACGGGCCTTCGCTCGTAGATCGATGCCAAGTGACTGTAGAAGATCAAGAACATTTGCTGAATAGAAGACGACGCGCCAACGGCCACCTTCTCCATTGGCCGTCCTGTCATCCCACGTCGGGATAGCCTCGATTGCAAACAGTTCCAGAATGAGTTGAGCATAGCGGTCGGCTAACTCACGGTCACCAGTTGTATAACCGATGGCATTCTTTGAAACGTGAATATTGCCATCGCCAATGAGGTAACCAAGAAATTCAGCGAACGATGCCGTGACATGGGTAGGCGCTACGAGCGGCAAGCGGCCTCCATACAGGGGTTTGCCTTTACTACCAAACTGGTAGCCAGTACTCTGGATAGCAGACTCGATACGGTCGGCGGCGAAAGAGGTCTTGCCGCTCATGGAACGGTAGACAGTATGAACGCCCACTCCTGCCTCCTGCGCCACATCTACCACAGTAGGAGCAACGATGCTAACAGGTGATGCTATTGGCACAAGTTGTTCAGGCCAGAGATTGTCGCCAACGCTCAATGGAATGCGCTGACCAACCTTCACGTCTTTCAGCGCGATCCATTGATCCGTGCCTGTATGTAGTTTATGCTCATCAGCTCCTTCCAGGACAAGGCCTCTGCGTGTACGCAGGCGAATAGTGGGGGCATTGCGACGTATGTGGCGGTCAGTAATTTTATCTTGTGCGCCGCTGCCACCGCCCACTGTCACTTCTTCGCCCCGAGCAAGTAATTCATGCAACGTATCATAGCGAAGAAGTCCGCGTTCTGTGAGAACCAGGCTTTCTCCTGTGAGACAGGCCCACCCCTCGTTCATAACTTTTGTCTGTGCTTGCGGTATAAAGTAAAGCATCTCCGTGCGCACAATTTCGATTAAGTCACGCTGCCAGGGTTGCAAATGGGGGGCGTAGCGCATTAAGAACAGCAGAATATCCTTCTCTGGTTTTTCAGGAAACTTTGGAGGCTTTCCAGGTCGCCTGTCGCGATCCTCCTCGGCCTTTTTTGCTTTCTTTTCCAGGCCCCAGAGATCTTCATATCCGCTTGTCACCTGGGTTGACTTCTGATCCTCTTTTTTGGCATTTTCATCCCCGCGCAGCAACAAATTATAGTCCACGTGCTCTTGAATGGAGAGGGCCGCGTCTAGAAAACGCTCGACCTCGGCTTTGCCATGTTCGAACTCGTACTTGGCGACGCGCTCAGCATGGATGCTCGCCTTATCGATCATGCGACGCGAGGTATTTTGAAAGTAGGCATTGTTCTTGAAAAAGTCGGTGTGGCCAAAGACGTGCGCGGCCACGAAAGTATTTTGCAGGAGATTATTCATTTCCATCAGGAAAGCATAGCTAGGATTGGTGTTTACCACCATTTCGTAGATTTTGCTCAACCCGAAGTCATATTGCATCTTCAGCCGGTAGTAGGATTTTCCATGCGTCCAGTGGCTGAAGCGACCAGGCAAACCATAGGAGGCAAACTCGTACATGATGCTTGCGGGCACCAGCTCAAAGTGCGTGGGGAAAGGATCAAGTCCAAACTTGTGGGCCTCCTCCCAGGCACAATCAATTGCGTCTCGCAGTCTTTCGATTTCACTGTCTGCCATAAAAGAGGCTCCTTCTAGGATAGAGAGCAGGGGTTTCAGTTTCGTTGCGCGCTAATTCAGCCCATTTAGCGCGCATGATGCGCGATAAAATTTGCGCGTGGTATGTATCCCCATATTGCCATTACTGACAGGCTGCCACCATGCGGTGCCCAGCATTTTTCGGTATTCATGATGACATTGCAGCAGTGGGATCACGCTGGGCGAAGAATTTACGCAGGGCGGGATAGACCTCTTTCTTATCTGAAATGGTCACGGCGGTGAACTTTTTATCGGAGATCTTGTTGTAAGCTCCCATAAGCGTACTGGGCGAGCGATAATGCCCTTCGCGAATTTCACCGTACCCAAAGATGTTGCAGAGTTCCATCAGCTTGTTGACCAGTTGGACACAGCGGTCATTATCCCACGGCAGATTATCGCCATCGGAGAAATGGAAGGGATAGATGTTCCAGTCATCCGGGTTATAGCGCTGTTTTATGATCTCCAGTGCCAGTTCATAGGCAGACGAGACCTGGGTGCCACCACTTTCCCCCTTGTGGAAAAACTCTTCCTCAGTGACTTCCTTGGCCTCGGTATGGTGGCTGATGAAGACGATCTGTACGTTGTTATATTTTGTGCGCAGGAAGCGCACCATCCAGAAGTAGAAGCTCCTGGCGATATATTTCTCGAATTCGCCCATACTCCCCGAAACATCCATCATGGCAATAACCACGGCATTTGACTGGTACTTGATCGTTGGCTCCCACACTTTGAAGCGCAGATCCTCTGATTTGATATCCTGGAATTTGGCGTCACCTTTGGCGGCATTGCGCTTCATGTTCTCCATGATGGTGCGTTTTTTGTCCAGGTTGGTTATTGGGCCTTTCTTGCGGACATCGGTAAAGCGCACAGCCTCGGTCTGCAGTTCTTGTTGACGCTTTTGTTCGAGATTAGGTAGCCCCAGGTCTTCAAAGATCATAGCGGCCAGTTCTTCCATGGAGATTTCAGCCTCGTAGTAGTCTTGACCCGCCTCTTTGCCTGCTTCGCCCTTCTTGCCTTTGCCGGGGCGCGGTTCCTGAGCTACCACATCACCGACTTTACTCTTTCCATCGCCCTCCCCGGCATGTTCTTGCTTACCAGGGTCAAAGCGGAAACGGTATTCATCGAGGCTGCGAATGGGAACGCGTACTTTCTTAGTACCATCCGACAGGATGATGCTCTCTTCACTGACGATTTCGCCTAAATTTTTCTTGATCGCCTCGCGGATCTTCTCTTTGTGACG
>JBGQJX010000034.1:0-17413 GCA_041499255.1 Ktedonobacteraceae bacterium
AAATGTCAAAATAAGCTCTACATTTCCAAAAATAATAGTGCGCAATGTGCGCGGTATTTTCCCCAAATACCGCGCACACTTGATACTCTTGCAACAGTGAGCCGCACCGACTCAAACTTCTCTGATACACCTGATACACCTGATACACCTGATACTCTTGCACAGTGAACCGCCTCGACTCAAACTTCTCTGACATCCTTTATACACTGCATCAGCTATGGGGATGGAAGCCACTTGTCAGTGGTTAAGGTATCCCCGCTTCCTGAAGCAACAACCCTTCCTCGTAGATGCGACGAATGACATCCTCGATCTCCGGTTCCTGGAAGGTAACGTCACGTAGACTGTAACGCGCTCCCAGCCAGGCTACAAGCTCATGAGCAGGAATGGCATCGCGGCTGAACCCGAGCCAGATGCGCGGCTCCTCAGAGCGCGATAGATGCACACCGGCAGGCAAATCCTCCACTATCAGCTGGCCGTCAGCATCATGCGGCATGGTAGCTAGCTGCGCCGGGTCCAGCACAGCGGCGAGAGTACGTTCGCCTCCAAAACGCTCGCGAATATCGCTTACAGAGCCATCGTAGAGTTTACGACCGTGATCTATGATGAGCATACGCCGACAGAGCGCTTCTACGTCATCCATGTCGTGTGTCGTCAGCAGCACCGTTACTCCACGCTCTGCATTGATTTTCAGGAGAAACTCTCGAATGCGCGCTTTGGCTACCACATCCAGGCCGATGGTTGGCTCATCCAGGTACAGGAGTTCAGGATCGTGGAGCAGTGCTGCAGCCAGGTCACCGCGCATACGCTGGCCGAGAGAAAGCTGGCGCACAGGAGTATCGATAAATTCATCAAGGGCAAGCATGGAGCGCAATTGAGCCAGATTGGCATTGAAGCGGGCTTGTGGTACACCATACAGATGCCGTAGTAAACGCAGCGAATCGATGAGTGGTAAGTCCCACCACAGTTGGGAGCGCTGGCCAAAGACAACCCCTATGTGCTTTGCCAGCTCTCGCCGCTGGTGTAGCGGATTCAATCCCGCAACGCTCATTTCTCCGTCGCTGGGCACCAGGATGCCTGTCAACATCTTAATCGTTGTGCTTTTTCCAGCGCCATTTGGCCCAACCAGTCCAATAATTTCTCCTCGTTCAACCGAGAGCGAGAGATCACGCACGGCCATTACTTTGCGTACTTCAGGATCAAAAACGCTGCGTAGACCCCCCAGTACTCCGGGACGTCTCCGCGCCACGCGAAATGTTTTACTGAGACCATCGGCTTGAATCATTTTCATGCACAAATTCGCCTTTCTTATCTGTCTAACTTCCATCAAGAAATCACTATAACTAGCTGCCGGTGCTTTGATAATGACGAACGCCAAACTGCCATATAACCCTGGTACAGAGCGCAAAGACCAGCGCAATTACAGGCGCCGCGAAGACCATCTCGCCTGGCAGTCCAAATGGCAAGGGTTTTCCGAGCAGATAGCAGGTTGGCACAAAAGAGCCAAAGGCCAGGGGCACCACAAAAAGGAAGAAGCGCTGCATCACCTGGTGATAGATGGTGAGAGGATAGCTGAGCATATCTCGACCGCCATAAGTCAGGATGTTTATCAGTTCGGTTGTTTCAACGGTCCAAAAGCAGAGAGTGGCACCAAGGATCAGAACAGACAAAAAGAGTATTGAGCCGCTGCCAATGCCGATAGCCAGAGCCACAACTTTCGCCGCTGTCCAGTGCATTCCAGGCAGAAGATGCAACGCTATCACAAATGTCATACAGCCCTGTGTGATGCGCCCCAGGCGGCGCAACCGGAAGTCGCTGCCAACGACCTGCGTAAAAGGACCAACCGGGCGCAATAATATACGATCGAACTCGCCAAGGCGGATCGTATCTGAAAACGCGTCGATACCCGCGCCAAACATCTCAGCAAGGCCAAAGCTGATCGACATGACAGCGTAGAGCATAGCAACCTCTCCGATATTCCAACCAAGCATAGAGGGGATTTTTCCGAAGTAAATCAATACCGCGACAAACTCTAAGCTAGTAATGGCAAATGAAGCCCCTATATCTACAGCCACGTTCACTTTGTATTGCGCCTGCGATCGAATGAGCATACCGAGGAAATGCATATACACCCGCAGGTCGCCTGTAATATTTTCAATCATGGAGCGCCTCTTCTCATATATTTTTGAGGGAAGTTACCCGCCCTGAACAACCAGCCGGTGGGCGGCTACAGCGATGATTACACGAACTACAAGTGTCATAATAATGACCCACAACATCTGTCGACCAAGCTCGAACAGCAGTGCGTTTTCAGAAATTTTACCCAGCAATATTTCTGCCGGGACATTTATCAGGCCGTTAAAGGGTAACCATTGTATAATGGCCAGCAACCATTGTGGAAAAAACGGTATCGGCACGTAACTGCCGGTGAAAAAAAGTGCGACAACCACGAATAAAGAGCCGAATGCTCGAGCCTCGAGAAACCAGAACGCCACAGCGTTATAGAGAACGCGGTAGGCAATGCCAATTGAAGCGCCCAGGATAAGGCTGACCAGGAAAGCAAGCCAGAACCGCCAATCGACTGGTATACCGAAACCGAAGAGTAGCATTCCCGCCAGGTACGTCGGTATGCCGCGATAGAAGAGGTAATAGATGTTCCGTCCAAACTCGCGGCTGAACCAGTACCAGTAAAAATCACATGGTTTACTAAGATCCGAGATCACCGCGCCCGAGCGAATGGTGAGCATCAAGTCATACCAGCCAAAGGTTAAGACGACCATGACCATGGCCTGTACCAACCAGGTGTAGCGCAGTGTATCGCGCACGTCATAGCCAGCGACTGTTGGCCTGGCATGAAAGAGCGCTATGATCACGTAGCTAAAAATGACGCCAAAGAAGATGTTGGTGAGCAGTCCAGCCAGGTTGGCCCAGCGATAGATGAGCTGTCGCCGGAACGCAGTACGAGCCACTTCGAGGTAGAAACGCAGCATATCGTCACCTCCTGTTGGTTATACAATGTTTCGCTCAACACAAAAACCCAGCAACCCGCCCGCCATGGGGGGTCCTGGTTCGTTTCATCAATGTCGCAGGCACGCAGTTCCGCGGGATAGCCTGCGCCTACCTGTAAGCCTGTTTACCCCGTATCATGACGTAGTATCCAGGCCTGTTTACACGCGCTTCCAGTTTATAGAAGTGCATCGAAAGTTATACCATATTTTGGAGAATGCTGTCAAAAGTGCTGTCAAAACACCGGCTTGATAATATTTTTCCAGTTTTGAGTTAGTATCCCACATTCCGCAGTTTTCGGCTGGAAGGATGAAAGATTTTTCGTAAGGTAGGCGAAAGATGCTCTCCACATCCAGTTCGTGTTGGTAGCCCTCAAAACCCTTGCCTGGACACGGAAACGTTGGTAAGATACAGAGAGTCACCACACGTCTGACTTGACAGTACATCTCAATGATTGGAGGCCTTTGATGGGAAACATTTCTTCTCAGGAGGATTGTTTGTCTTTCCACGTTCATTGGACTTCACCATTCAGAAAGGATTGTCATGGAATCAACGGATCGTACGTTGCTGCGTTTGCATGTCGAGGCTGTCTGGGACGTGCGGCTTCCTTCCTTTGTGCTCAATGATGTTGAGCTGTTGCCAGACGGCTTCCAGCCCTCCTGGAAACTCTGTGCCGCAGAACAGGCTTCAGGCCGTGTGTATATCTGGAGACCTGATGTCAACGCGAAGGAACGGGAAGCGCTCCGCCTGAGGGGAAGCGAAGCCCTGGCGTTCCTGGCGCTTGGTGCTCCACGGCCAGGCGTGCATCGAGAGGTAGCTCTTTCCCTGGTCGCCTCCCCACGACTCGATGAAGAGACTGCCCGCAGCATCGCTCGTCCCTTGGCCGAAAAAGATCGATCATTGGTTGAGGCGTTCCACCCCGATGCTTACGCCGACTTCTTTCATCTGGAGACACAGCCGTTCATCGGAGTGGTCATCTCAGGACAACTCCTGAGTCTGGCTCATAGCTCCCGCCGCACTCCAGAGGCCTGTGAATTGGGGATCGATACCCTCCCAGAAGCGCGCCGAAAGGGATATGCGCTGGCAGCCACCATTGTGTGGACACAGGCGGTCCTGCAAGAAAGACTGGTCCCCATTTACAGTGCCGATGCTTCCAATACCGCCTCTCTCCGCTTAGCTGATGCGGCTGGCTATCGGGCCTTCGCACGGCTCGCCACCTTTGAACGATGAAATGAGAGAGACAGGGAGACGCTTCTCAGAGGCATCACTGGAGCGGTGATGCCTCTTGGCCCTGTTTGCGCCGGGAGCCAGAGGAGTGGTCGGCCCTTGAGTATTAGCGGACCCAAAAACAACGATAAGAAATTGGCTCTGTTGCATTTTCCGTGAATTGCTCTCGTCCATCCAGAAATGAGCAAACATTAGTTGGCTTGCGTGGCAGGTCTTCACTTGGGTAGGTTTCGTCCATGGCCTTTGAATCACTAAAAGTGCAACAGAGCCAAGAAATTGAGACGGCTCGTGGAGCCGATCGAGATATATGCTCTCGAAGAGATGGAGAGGTGCACCATCGGGAAGAGCGTGTTCCTTATTTCAGTTCAAGCCCCTTGTAGAGCCAGAAGAACGTTAGAGAAAAGTCTTACCGTTGTTTTTGGGTCCGTTAATACTCGAGGGCCTAGTTTTGGAAGCTGTGATTACATACAAAAAGTGTCAAGGACGGATACCTACCTCCATTCTTGACACTTTTCAGTCTGTATAAGCAAGTAGCGGATAATGTGGTTTATGCTAGCGGGATAGCCTGCCAATTGACCAGCGCGTCGAAGTGGTTGAGTACGGTGGGGTCGTTATCTGCGGCCCAGCCGTCCGGATGAACCAGTATATGCCTGTGCAAGTATAAGAGGGCAATGAGCCACTTGCGCTTCCCGGTGCCACGAGAACCTCGCAGTAATTCAAACTCGGCCTGTTCCAGCAACAAAGTGACGATCGTCAATTGTGCCATGCGTTCTACAAGGCCACGCAGAGGCAACTGGGCGCTCTCTTGGTCAAGTGTAGCAAGGGATTGTATGCGTTCTGAAATGTGGCGGATAAGCGCTTGTATCTCCTGCGCAACAGGAACAATAATTGAATGTTGAAGAGATCGCAGGCGCTGATTCAGCATTGCGAAAAGGGTTGTGTTTGCACCTTCCTTGACCATAGCGCGTGCCACATCCAGCACAATGACATTACTGGAGCCTTCCCATACGACATTCACGATAGCATCGCGTAGAAAACGCGGATTTGCCCAATCTTCGACATACCCATTTCCTCCAAGCATCTCTAACGCTTCAAGCGTCACATACTCGCCGCGTTTTGGTATGTAATATTTACAGAGAGGCGTGAGAATGCGCAGCAAGCGATGATCTTCCTCAGTTCCATGGCAATCGACACGATCCAGTACCGCTACAGTCTCAAAGGCCAGCGCGGCACATCCTTCCACCTCGATGAGCAAGTCTACCAATTGACGACGCATCAATGGGTGGTCGGCCAGCGGGCGACCAAAGGCGACACGGCCTCGTGTATAGGTTAACGCCTCTAGATAACTGCGGCGCATCGCTGCAAGCGACCCGATAGCCGCCCAGATACGAGTGAGATTGATCATCTCAGTCATCTGAACAAAGCCACGATCAATTTTACCAACGAGATACGCCTGTGATCCATGCAGCGTCACTTCGCCTGTTGCCAGCGAGCGCGTCCCCAGTTTATCCTTGAGGCGATTAATAGTGTAGGCATTGCGTGTGCCATCCTCCAGCACTCTGGGTACTAGAAACAGGCCGAGACCGCGAGTACCGGCGGGAGCGCCTTCTGGACGTGCCAGCGTCAATATGAGGTCAGCAGAGACATTGGAACAAAACCATTTATCTCCCCATATTTCCCACTCAGGCTGGAGTGTATGGTGCACAGTGGAAGTGCGAGGCCGGGCGACGGTAGTAGTCTGGCCAACATCTGAGCCGCCCTGCTTCTCAGTGAGAAACATGGCTGCTTGTTGTAATGCGACCATTGAAGTGGCTGTTAAAGCAGGCAGAAAGCGTTGTTTCAGAGGTTCGCTGCCATAACGTTCAAGCACGCGAGCAAGAGCGTCGGTCATTGAGACAGGGCAGAATACGCCTGATTCTGCCTGCATCCCGAGGTAACCCAGGGCAAATTTGACCTGCTGCGGCACTTTGCCCGGCCAACCCAGGACACCTTCCCGGTGTGAGCAGGCAGCAATGGCAAATTCTTCGTAGGTGATACGTTCCAGCTTGTGATAGGCTGGATGGAATACTACCTCGTCGACGCGCTGACCACGTTTGTCATATTGTACCAGCACAGGTCCCTGGCGATTCGCCACCTGGGCCAATTCATCCATTTCCTGTGAGGCTACCTCTCCCATTTGCTTCAGGATTGTGTGCGCTCGCTCAAAATCCGCTGCTGAGAGAGAATGTCGTAGAATATGTGATAGGTCAGGATCTTCGGTATAGAAATTTATGCCGCTCGTATCAGGCATGAGTTTGTCTAAATCGGTCATTGGCGTGTATCCCTTTCGTTGGTACTAGCCGTGTTCCTAGTGAATTCTGGTGAGCCACATTTTAAATCTATTTCCTATATCAAAGGATATCACAAACATGCGAACAATACTGATTCTCAATCCCGCCGCAGGAAACTCATTAATGGCGGAAACGCACCAAACGGAGGAATCTCCCGAGCAAACCATTCTAAGCGCATTGCGTGAATATAGCATCGAACCAGAAGTGTGGTACACCACACTAGAAGATACCGGCGAAGGGTTGGCGACGCAGGCAGCGGATGAAGGGGCTGAACTTATCATTGTAGCTGGCGGAGATGGAACTGTTCACGCTGTTGCAACCAGACTGGTTGAGCGTGAAAGTACCCTTGGTATTATCCCGATGGGCACAATGAACAACCTTGCGCATAGCCTGGGTATTCCCTTACCCATTGAAGCAGCTTGCGCAATTATTGCGAAAGGAGAAACACGAGCTATTGATGTTGGTAAAATCAATGATCAGATTTTCATCGAGGTCGCTGGCATTGGGCTGGAAGCAGCCCTATTCCCCGCCGCTGAGGAGGTCAAAAGCCCCGGTTTTGCTTCGACAGTACACGGTGTGATCAAAGGGCTGCTTACCCTATTCAACTTCCAACCCACTAAGCTCAGAATCTCTTTTGATAATCATCAACGTCGCCCATATGAAGCGCTACAGGTCACCATCTGCAATGCACCTTACTATGGACCGCATTTTCAAGTTGCGCCCAATATTATGATGGACGACGGAGAATTGGATATCTTTATCTATAAACAGTTTAGCAAGCTCGAATACATCCGCCACGCCATATCTATCAGTCAGGGTCGTCGCGTATTCCAGCCAAAATTAACGCATCTACGCGTGCGGTCTCTACGAATTAGCGCCACTCATCCTATAGAGGTGCAGGCCGATGGGCTACCTCGCGGCTATACACCGGTAAGCGCAACAATTATTCCGGGGGCTTTGCGCGTACGCGTTCCAACTATCAGCGCGCCAGGCCTTCATGATAGCTCAGAATCAGAGCCTCAGGTTATGGAAGAGAACAGTCTTTTAGCAAGGGAGCAGAACTAATAACCGTGACCAGAAAGGTGTAACTTATGCCGGGAAATACACTTCAACCAGCAAATAACAGCGATACTACAACAACGACCAGGCAGGCATTGCCATCGATCGTATCAACCGTCGAATACAATGTCAAACCGGTGGTGACGGAGGCTCAACATATCGCGGCACAATCCTCATACTCAGGTAGGAAAGCAGTATCGCGCGGCACCATGTTCCTGGCATTTCATCTCTGGCTCCTATCGGGCGCGGCTATACTCTCGTGGATAGCACAGCGCACGCAATTTTTCCCTGGTGATAGGACGATCACCAAAATGTTACAGAAGCGCCAACATTCATGGGTACGCCTCTTTATGGTCGGTATCTCAGAGATAGGTTTTCCCAGGTTTGCTATCCCTCTTACTTTCGGTTTTGCTGCTCTTTTCTGGGCGCTGCGCTTCCGCCTGGAAGCTATTTTTATCCTGCTGACAAGCTCTTCTCATCTTCTCAACGCGCTAGTAAAGCGCCTCATCAAACGCCCACGACCCACTCAAGAACTGGTGGCGGTAGCGCGTGTCATCAATGAACCGAGTTTCCCCAGCGGCCATGTCATGCACTATATCAACCTGTTCGGCCTGTTGAGCTATCTACTGGCAACAAACTGGCATTCCGGAAAACTGAGAAATACGCTGATCACTATCTGTATTACATTGATTCTCTGCATCGGTCCTTCGCGCGTCTATCTTGGAGCGCACTGGCCAAGTGACGTGATGGCAGGCTATCTCTATGGGGGACTCTGGTTTGGTGGAATCATGTCTATTTATTTGAGGATAAAGGCGTGGGTACACCCACCACAGGGAAGGACGCCTGAGGTTATGAAACCGTTACAACAACTGGGTGAAGAGGATGGCCAGTAAAGGAAAGCGGTGGCAGAAGTTAACGGTGCTCTACCACCGCTTTCCTTTACACCGGTTTGCGTAGAACGGCTTCATGAATAGCTAGAATGCTATATTGCTTGCTACCAGCGTTATAGGCTGTCTTGCCAAGAGTCTTCTCAATTTGTGGTATAGGGGCAGCGGTACAGACAGAAGCAGGCTGCTCGTTTGTTACCAAACAGATGGCCGCTGTCAGATAATTTGCTGAACCAACAATCCCTTTGGTAACATCTGAGCTTGGATCCGACAATTTGTTGGCAATATCCTCCATTGAGAGGGTAGCAAGCACCTGTGGAGAATAGTTGGCTCCCTGCATCGCATACTGGTTGGCAATGTCAATAAAGGGAATACTGCTAGCACTGGTGAGATAGGGTGGTCCATCATATGTCTGAACCAGATTTTGCTGCTCAGCCGTTGGAGTTTGTAACGCCGTATAACCACCGGCGCCATCAGGCTGGTTGGTTGTTTGCTCCAAAGAGTCAAAATAGATATATTGACTGGTGTAGACATTTTGATAGAAGCTAAAGGTTGCTGTATTCGGAAAGCTATCGGTTGCGGAGGATGTTGTCTGATTGAGCTTGCTGAACGTGCCAAAACGGCTCAGCGCTACCACAATCGCCCAGCGCTGGGCAGCACAGAAGGGACAATAATCTGCGCCCGCATAGAAAAATTCTGGTTTGCCGCTTGGCCCGTTCAGTGCCGGTGGAGTGGTTGATCCTTTGAGAGGAGCCAAAACTTTTTCCTGCCCACCAGTGCCCACGGACGCAAATACCGCAGGACTCACATTGGTCACTGCTTGTAAGACAGCCGAACTGGCAGCAGCCTGAGTTGTAGGAGTGGGGCTTACATCACTGGTTGACTGCTTTGACAGGAAGAAAAAAATGCCAATGATCGCTGCTATCACAAGCAGGACTACCCCTACAAGAAGCAAGGGGCTTCGACTCGGCTTCTTTTGAACTCGACGTTTACTTGGAGATTGCCTTTGCTGGCGTTGTTTTTTCACTACTTCACGCCGTTGTGAGGCTGATGATGATGTTTGTTTCGCCTTTGCCATAACGGTTCACTTTCACTGCTCAGAATTTTTCTTTATTGTATCATGACTGCTTTGGATTGAAAACTGCGTGCCGGTTCATTTTTGCTTGACAAAGCGCCAACATTAGAGTACAATCCAGGCTGTGGTCTGTAAGCCTCGTTCGTCTAGTGGCCAAGGACGCCGCCCTTTCAAGGCGGAGATCATGGGTTCGACTCCCATACGAGGTACTTATTTTTAGACAAGCCTGGCATTCCTGCTTATTTAGGTTTACCAGGCTTGTTTGTATCTATCCCTTCAAAGGACCGAATGGAGGCGATCAACAATGATAAGCGTGGAAGAGGCCCTCGCGCGGATACTCTCTGAGATTTCGCCCCTCAGCGTCATGCAAATGCCGCTGCCAGTATCCTCTGGACTGGTACTGGCCCAGGATATTGTAGCACAAGAAGATATTCCACCGTTCGCAAACTCGGCGATGGATGGTTTTGCATTACTCAGCCGCGACAGTCAGCCAAAAGATGGACAACCACCACGCCTGCGCATCTCTGGAGGCGTGGCAGCAGGTTATGTAGCAGATCACGCGGTTGAAGAGGGGACAGCTATGCGCATTATGACAGGCGCGCCTGTGCCAGAAGGGGCCGATAGCGTCATACAGGTAGAATTGACACGCTCTGAAGGGCCAGACAGTGAATGGGTAGAAATCCTGGAAGCGGTTTCCCCTGGCAATAACATCCGTCCAGCAGGCGAAGATATGCTGAGAGGACAAACGGTGTTGCAACAGGGCAGCGAGATCGGACCCTGGGAAATCGGCGTGCTGGCCACGCTGGGTTGGGCAAATGTCCCGGTAATACGGCGTCCTCGCGTTGCTATACTTGGGACAGGGGATGAAGTGATCGATGTCAATGAGCCGTTGAGACCAGGCAAGATTCGCAATAGCAACAGTTACCTTCTTGAGGCGGCTGTACGACGAGTAGGGGCGGTACCTCACCGCTTAGGAGTTGCGCGTGATACAGTGGAGAGCCTGCGGGAGAAATTTAGCGAGGCTATCCAATATGATCTCATTATCACTTCAGGCGGCGTCTCAGTTGGGGACTTCGACCTTGTGAAGAATATCATGGCAGAGCAAGGACAGATCAACTTCTGGCGCATTAATATGCGGCCAGGCAAACCGGTTGCTTTTGGACATATTCATGGTGTCCCTCTGTTAGGACTTCCTGGAAACCCTGTTTCAGCCGCCGTGACGTTCGAACTATTTAGTCGTCCGGTGATACGCAAGATGATGGGGCACACACGCCTTGTACGCCCACAAGTTGATGTAGTCGTGGAGGATGGAGTAAGTGATCACGCTATGCGCCGGCATTACGTGAGAGCGCGTGTAGAGTGGCGCGATGGTCGCTTCATAGCCCACACAACCGGCAATCAAGGCTCTCATATAATGACTTCACTGCTGAACGTTAATGCCCTGGTAATAGTGCCCGAAGGTGGAGTCGAGCTTCATCCAGGAGATTCAGCGAAAGCAATGATGCTTGATTGGCCAGAGATTTAGGGAAGATGAACAAAAGGCATCCAGAGAGATTACCTGGATGCCTTTTTTGATGATCTTTACGAGATTTACCCCGCTACGTATGAGACTAACGGCCACTCCCTATGGGAGCATAGACGCCATTGGTGGTGTAGAGCGGACTACTTGGCTGCATAGGTTGAGGATTAGCAACCCAGCCTTGTCCGGGAACAAAGATTGCACCATTTCCACCATTGCCCCATTGGGACACTGTTTCAAAGGGAATAGGTACGCCAAAAGTAGGGGATAAAGAATCTGTTGTGGGAGTAATAGCAACCCAGGGTTGCGGAGCATTAGTGGCATACCCATAGGAAACAGAACCATTGTTAGTGGTAGTCGAGACCAGATTTGCTACACCGGGATATAATGCGTTCATTGACACCTGTTGCATAGGCATAGATACATGTATTAAACCGAGCGCTATCAGTTCACCAGCAACCTGGCACAGTACATCAGCCGGTACGCCTAGTTCATGGCAAGCGGATTGTAGCGTCGTACGCCCATCTACTTTCGTAAGAACACGCCATTGCTCAGGTGTAATTGGCAAGCGCTGACCTTGCTGACGTAGAGCAGAAAGATCCAGCGGCAGTAACACCATTTCAGGTCTCATAAAGGATGTATCAATACGCAGTAGAGGCAGAGGCTGACTTACACGCATCGGCGGTGTGAGCTGAGGGAAATTTTGCACGCTAGCATCGCCAAACATATTCACAGCTTGTACGGATGACACAGGTGAGGGAAACGAGGTAGGTATTGATGGCGTTTCAGTGATTAGCTGTGAAGCACTTAGTAATCCAGCAGATTGATCCTGAAGAGAAGCCGTTGATTCACGCTGCGGTTGCCTGTTCTGGTATCTGACTTCACTAGTTTCGTAAGATGTATTGTTTGCCATCGTGGTAGCTGATTGTGTGGATGGTAACAAAGAACAAGGAGAGAGCGCGACGAGGAGGCGATCGGCTGGCGGTTGTATTCCGTCCTCAAAATATATTTCACCGCCCGGCCATGTGAGGAGTACCTGTATAACTGCACTCGCTTCTTTCGTTGCCCAGGCACGTAGGTCCTCATGACTGATATATCCGAGATCCATCAACGCCAGGGCTATCCTGGTCTCACCAGGCTGCGCTATACCCAGGGTTGCTAGAGTATCTTGCAAGGCTGATGGCGAGATTGCGCCAGCGCGTAAAAGGCGATTCCCCAGGGACATGTCTGGCCGCACAGGGCCAATACACATCAATCGCCCATCCCTGAAATAAAGCTCTACCTTTTGAACATCTTGTTGAACAAGAAGCAACCCAGTTTTCGCATAAGTCTCAATTCCTTGTAAAACAACCGATAGATTGAGCTGCCCTAACTGACCTATAAATGACACAGTAAATCACCGCCCGTCCAAAATCGGCTCTTCATAGCAGTATACGCTCCGTCCCCCACCCTTGCGGATTTGTACAACGGCTTAAGAGTCCACTACGAAATGTTGCACTACAAATATGCGTCGACTCAATTTATCACGCTTCTCGACGAAGCTTTACAAAGTTAACGGACACTGTCAACATTACAGTATATGCGGGGGTAACGACGATCAGTATTTTCTGAATTCCTACAGAGAACACTCACCATCAAATAAAAAAGGCAATGACGCCCTTTTAGCGGAGGGAAAGGGATTCGAACCCCTGGGGCTGTTAACCCAGCTGTTTTCAAGACAGCCGCAATAGACCACTCTGCCATCCCTCCGTGCAATAGTTTACCACAACATTTATCCAAAATGGAAGTCTCCTGTACAAATATCTCACAGGTAATAGTAATTTATGCAGAGATTTACCTCTAAAACCTCTGATATTAAGCTTTCTCAAGCTATAGAGATAGTATCGAGGTCCCCATAAAAGGGCGTAGGACTTTTGGGATAATTACTGTTCCATCTGCCTGCTGATATACCTCTAATATCGCAGCCATCGTACGCCCAATAGCTAATCCCGACGCATTCAAGGTATGTACGTACTCAACGTGAGTTCCAATTGTAGGGCGATATTTAATATTAGCTCGCCGCGCCTGAAAAGCTTCACAGTTGCTCACCGATGAGACTTCCACATAACGGCCTTGACCCGGCATCCAGACTTCCAGATCATACGTCTTTGCGGAGGAGAATGGCAAGTTGGGAGCACTCAGTGCTACAACGCGGTAGGGAAGCTCCAAACTACGCAGAACGGCTTCAGCGTGTCCCAGTATCTCATCCAATACGGCATGCGAATCCTGGGGTGCGACAATTTGAAAAAGCTCAACTTTGTTGAACTGATGAAGGCGCAACAAGCCGCGTGTCTGCCGCGAAGCTGAACCGCCTTCGCGCCGAAAAGCGGTAGTCCAGGCAACATAACGAAGAGGCAGGGTGCCTGGCGGCAATATCGAATCGCTGTGCAGTCCAACTAGAGGGACCTCGGCAGTAGGATTGAGATAGAGCTCATCTTCGGTACACATATATGCTTGATCCTCAAACTTCGGCAATTGCCCCGCGCCAAGCATTGTTGAGCGTTTGACAAGATATGGAGGCATGATCTCGCTATAACCATTCTCACGAGTATGCAAATCAAGCATAAACGAGATCAGGGCACGTTCAAGCCGCGCACCAGCGCCTTGCAAGGTGACAAAACGGCTACCAGCAATTTTTACCCCTGATTCAAAATTGATGATGCCCAGACGCTCGCCAAGATCCCAATGAGCCAGCGCGTTGAAACCCGGAGAAACTGGTTCTCCCCAACGTCTCAGTTCATCATCTCCATCCCTGACACTCTGATGAGGAATATTTGGTATACTGAGCAATAACGGCTGAAGACGCGTGTCGATATCTACAATTTGCAGCTCAAGCTGACGTATATCAAGGGTAATGGCCTTGATTTGCCTGCTCAATTCAGCGCGCAGCTCAACAGGAGTCGTTTTCACAGTCTCTTTAAGCGGTTTTAAGGCGCTATAAAGACCATCGCAACGCGTCGTGAGACCACGCTTCTGTTCGGCGAGGCGGAGTAGTTCGTCGATGTTTTGAGTATGACGACGTCGATATAAACCCTCTTGGACGACCTGGGGATTTTGGCGAATAAAATCAAGGCTTAACATGAGCACAGTATAGCATACCCCGGCTGGATTTCATCTCAGTTAACATTGGTGGTAGCCTACATTGGTCAAGAGGCATACATTAGCTCGTTGACGGTCATGCCAAACATCCCGTATAATACAGTAGATCTATTATACGGACTTATTCCCGGCAGGAATCAAACAAGATGAGAATTGGACTACTCGAAGACAATACTGCAATTCACGAGTATATTACGACTGTACTAGAGTTATCAGGCCATACCGTTATCACCCATACTACCGGTATGTCGCTTTTAAACGAACTCTTTACCGATACTGGTAGATCCTCTCCTTTGCCGTATGAGCTGGTGATTGTTGATCTTTTACTGCCAGGCACTTTGTCTGGTTTAGCGGTGATCAATTCTATTCGACAAATCGTTCCTCCTGAAACTCTCCCCATTATTGTTGTTTCAGCAGCGAGCCAGAAGCAACTTCAGCAAATTCACGAGCGATTTCCCGACGTTCAGGTGCTACAAAAGCCATTTCCAATGCAAAAGCTGCTGCAGCTTATCGAAGCCAACCAGGTTAGCGATACGATCTGAGCGCCTGTTCCTCAATCATTATTGCATATTCAGATGGATTTGGGGTAAACTATTACATGGTTGTTGAGCCTGTGAAAAGCACAAGAACATGATAACGGTTGTCAAACTAAATCCACGTGGGGAAACAAAGATCCAGTACCAGGGTGAATTGGTCGAACGGATCTCTCATGGTTTGATTATTCAAGCATTTTGGTCTCATCCAACAAAAAATCTAGGGTATATTAGTTTTGAACCTGGCGACCGCTTTATTGAATATTATTACACCAAACGATGGTATAACATTTTTGATATTGCCAGCGCGCAAGGTGTCAGGAAAGGCTGGTACTGCAATATTGCTCAACCAGCCATTCTTTTTGATGATCGTATTGAACAGGTTGATTTGCTCCTGGACGTATGGGTTAGCCCTACGGGGGAGATACTGATCCTTGACGAAGATGAGTTTGCTGCTGATGCTACACTCAGTGCAGAACAACGGAATGGAGCAAAGCAGGGGCTGCAAGAACTTTTAAGCGTGATCGCCAAGCGTCACGAAGCGTTTTCGACGTTGTGATTGAGGGGTTCGTTTAGTGTGTTGAAACAACACTGTGAAGAAGCCACATAGGGCTTCAGAAGGGCATATCTTGATGGAGAAAAGAGGCGCCAGGCTGTTCCAACAGGAGGTTGGTACCAGTGAAACCGATTGGAACATTGTGGAGCTAGAGGCTCGCAGACAACTTCGTCAGAAGGTAAACGAACTCATAAGACTCTGCAACGGTTCTACGCTTACTACTAGCGAAATGCGGCATCACTTGCTCCTTAGCGTGGCGGAGTTTGGTAACCAACTTGCCGCGCAGCTTGTGCGTTCGCTTCAAAGCGGTGATTTACAAAGACGCCAGAACGTCGTCTGGCTACTCACTCTCCTAAACGATGCAGAAACTATTCCTCTGCTCCAGCGCATGTCCCGGAATGAGCGGCTATCCCGATCTGTCCGGCTCTATGCGTCATTGGCGCTGGCGGGCATGGGAGCAACAGCCGAAAGTGCAGGGACCAGCCCATGCACACGCTTATATGCTATTGGTTGATCAGATGGAAGATAGTGAATGATGTGAGTTATACGATGAAAGCTCAACCGGTCGCGGGAGATGAGCCTCTCACTCCACCTACCTCAACTGCGGTAAAGCAATCAAAGAGCGTACTGATTTGACCATTTAATACTTCAAGAGGGCTGGATCAACGATCCACCCTTCCCCTCCACATGAATTTGGCGGAATACCATAGTCAATGTTGCGCCGGGTGTATGCCCAGGCAGCCTGCAGAGCGCAGAGTAATGCGTCGAGGTTATCCCCCATGGAGTCTTGTATACAAGCTTCAGCAAGCGAATCGGGCAGTTCAACAGTCACGCCATACTGATTTGAGAATACAGGTGAGCACAAACCATAGACAATGTCGTGACGCGCCGTGGCTTTCTCTGATGTCTGCTTGTTACGCTCATCACTCTTGTAGTTGCGTTTACCGATTAACTTGCGCACAAGTAGGGTAGGATACCCTTCAACCACAATCCTGTCGTCATTCGTTGGACGGCATGGGAGAATGCACACTCCTGCTGCAAGCAGGCGAGGGGCGCCCTGAAAAAACATTTTCCCTACAGGCACCCTTTGTAACATCATAGGGCTACGTGCGCCTGCGTACCTGTCCGTTGCTCTTACATGGTGTTTATCACCCGGCGGTCTGCTCGCACAATACTGAATCAGCGTTCGCTCAAACTGAGTTTTACCCATTGACGATAGAGGATAAATATAGTCTTCCCAGGTTGCGGGCCAGCCAAGATTGGTGAGTAGTTTTTGTGGGAGACCAAACGGAAAGTCGAGAGCAGCTATCCAGGGGCCTGGCAGTTGTAAAATTGACTCAAACGTAGCAAAACTATCGATTTTGAGTATCTCGTTCACTCGCAAGAGATTACCACTCAACTCACATACTGCGGCAGTGATAGGTTTCTTTGGGCCTGGTGCGCTGGTAAAATCAAGGCCAAATATCTTCATAGGTAGGTTTACCTATTGACGCTAAGCTGGTAACCTGGCACTGAGCGCCCTCTAGTTTATAACTGGGCCATCACGTTTTTACTGATAGCCCTCAAAGTCGCATAAACACCTTTGCCGTCAGAGGCAATGGCTTCGAAACTGGGAACACGACGGCGATTGAGATAGCGATCGAGCACGTTTACGGGGAGCGCCGAGGGCATATCGCGTTTATTCCACTGCATAATAAAGGGGAAATTCCCGAGATCCTTACCAACACGGCGCATATTCAACTCGAGTTCAGCGATGCTCTGCACATTTTCTTCAAACTTTTCGGCCTGGGAATCCACAACAAAGACAATACCATCAGCGCCATTCAGTACAGCCAAACGTGTACGTTCGTAGAGAATCTGACCGGGAACGGTATAGAGATGGAAACGTGTACGAAAGCCGTGCACAGTGCCGAGATCCAGTGGAAGAAAGTCAAAGAAGAGGGTGCGTTCAGTTTCCGTAGCAATCGAGAGCATTTCGCCGCGGACATTTGGATTAATGCTTTTAAAAACGTATTGTAAATTTGTCGTCTTACCACAATAACCAATGCCATAATAGACGATCTTACAATGGATCTCGTGGGTAGCA
>JBGQJX010000035.1:0-17317 GCA_041499255.1 Ktedonobacteraceae bacterium
CAGGGAGGATGTTTTGGTCCCGACGAACGCATTGCCACAGATCGCGGCTTAGTCCGAGCAAAGGAACTGGCCGATCGTTTAGATACAGGAGAAACAATTCAGGCTCAAACGCATAAGGGCTTGCGTCCTTTCAAACATGTTTTCCGCAATGGAATCAAAGATCTCTACGAGGTAACAACCAGCCGTGGTTATCGGGTGCGGGTAACACTCGATCATAAGATGGGTGTTCTGCGCAACGGCGAGATTGTCACCATTCCTTTACGTGAGCTTGAAGAGGGCGATGAAATTCTGCTTCTCTTGGGTGAAGGAGACTTAAATAGCAACGTATCTTTCGTGCCTCTCTCCTTAAGCATATATAAACGCTCTAAGATGAGCACCACCCTCAATGAGAAAGTGACCTTTCCAACCCACCTTACACCAGAGTTAGCTTACTTGTTAGGTTATTTCTATGGAGATGGTTATGTATTGCAGGGAAGGAAAGTTACCTGGCGCGATGAAAAGGGAATTTCTTTTGCTGTGTCGGATACACAACCCGATGTACAACATCGCCTTGTCTCGCTTCTGAAAGACCTATTTGGTATAGAAGCCAGGATATATCAGGGCGATGGCGCATGTACTAATGTTGTGGCATTTTCACGTCTGCTGATAGAATGGTTAGAAGAAAACGGTCTTCTCAAACAAAAAGCTCGTGCGGTTCGTATTCCTGAAGCTCTCTTCCGATCCCCTTCTGCTGTAGTAGGAGCCTTTCTTGGGGGTTACTTTGATGCTGACGGTTGCGACCGAGGGAGCAAAGGTGGCTATGGATTTGACAGTGTAAGTCGAGAAATGTTGGAGGATGTCCAGCAACTCTTGCTAATAAATGGCATTGTCTCCCATATCTCAACTCAAGACCGTAGCGCAAAAGGTTGGCTAACGATACACCGGCTTATTGTAACGGGTGCCCAGTTCAAAGAACGCTTCCGCAAACTCATCTCTATCTCCATTAACAAGGATCAACAACGTGAAGGAAAGCGCAGTCATCACAGCAACTACCCCATGGAGGTATGGGACACATTGGCGATTCCAGGTCGCTACTATCAAGGCATCTTTGACTCCACTAAAGCACGAGTGTCGCATTATGCACTGACAAGAGTGCGTGAGCGTGTGCTGGCAGCGGGAGGTGTAGCAATGGTAGAGCGACTTGATGGGCTTTTAGGTGTACTACCTGATGCTATTGTTTCAATTCAGCTAGTTGGTCCTTCGGATGTCTACGACTTCGAGGTTGAAGGTGTACATCTGCTCTCTGGTGGAGGCATCTATACCTCTAACTCTCGGAGGGGCGCTTTAATGCTCATGCTGGATGACACGCATCCAGATGTAGAAGAGTTCATCACTGTCAAGCGCACGGCTGGCAAAATTGAACATGCCAATCTCTCGGTTTGTATCTCCGATAAGTTCATGGAAGCGGTGAAAGAGGATGCCGACTGGGATCTCATCTGGCAAGATGAGGTAAAGAAGACGATCCGCGCTCGTAGCTTGTGGGACCTGATCTGCAAGTCGGCCTGGGAGTCCGCGGAACCAGGGATGGTCTTTATGGATCGCTACAATAAGCTCTCCAATACCTGGTATTACGAGGATATAAGGTGTGTGAATCCGTGTGTTACTGGTGATACGCTCATCTACACCGATAATGGATTGCTCTCGGCAAAAGAACTGGCAGAAACTGGATTGCCTGTCAGAGTAGTATCACCTGAAATTGCTGTCAAAGAGTTGGCTCTTGCTGGACACGAAGGTAGCGGTGAGCAGTTTACCTTAACATCCCCTGCCAGGAATGTATTCGTGCGACAGGCAAGCCATGTCTTCACATCTGGCATCAAGCCAGTCTATCGACTTCAGACAAAAGAAGGATACACTCTACGCCTTACTAGCGATCACAAAGTTCTCACTACAAAAGGATGGAAGCCTTCCGGTGAACTTGTCCCCGGTGACCAAATTCACCTTCTCCATGGAGAATGCAGGTTTGGTAATTCAGGCAGCGAAGACCTGGGTATGGTACTGGGATGGCTCATAGGTGACGGCTATATCAATACGCGCCGCGAGGGTGCAGTTACCCTCTCGTTCTTTGGGAAAGAGCAAAGTATTGCGCCACAATTCGCAGACGCCGTCAACCGTCTTGTTACTGCCTCTGAGGGAAAGCGGCAATACATCATCGGCGTCCAGCAGATCGCAGGCCGTAACGAATCCCGAATTGAATCAACGCGGCTACTACGTCTTGTAGACTTTGAACTACTCACAAATAAACTTCAGATACCACCATCGGTGCTGCACGGATCTCAAGAAATGCAGAAGGGATTCCTGGCTGCTCTCTTTACCGCAGATGGATGCGTGGTGGGAACGCTGGCAAAAGGCATTTCAGTACGCCTGACCTCGATTAGCCTGAAATTGCTTGAAGATGTGCAGCGCTTATTGCTGAATTTCGGCATTGCGTCGAGCATTTTCAAAAATCGTCGAGAGACAACTATGCGCAATTTACCGGATGGGAAAGGTGGGAATGCCTTGTATAGCTGCCAGGCATACCATGACCTGGTCATTTCATCTGACAACCTCAATACCTTTGCTAGAGAAATTGGCTTCCTCTTCGCTGATAAGCAGGATAAACTCGAAGCCGCATTGCAAAAATATGTGCGAGGGCCATATGCTGAAAATTTCTTCGCAACCTTTGAGAGCCTCGTCCCCGATGGCGAGGAGATGGTTTATGACTTGACAGAGCCAGAGGCGCACCAATTTGTTGCTAACGGGCTTGTCATCTCAAACTGCGGAGAGCAAGGGCTCCCGCCATGGGGCGTTTGTAATCTAGGAGCATTAAATCTCGCGGCCTTTGTGAAAGATGGGCAGATGGATTGGGAGAAGCTTGCCGAAGCGAGCAAGGTAGCGATGCGCTTCCTGGATAACGTCATCGACGCCAACGAGTACTTTATCGAAGAGAACAAGCAGGCACAGCTTGGTACTCGCCGCACGGGCCTGGGGACGATGGGGCTCGCTGATGCGCTCATCAAGATGAAAGTTGCCTATGGCAGCGAAGCATCTGTCCCATTGATTGAGCGCATCTACACGACGATTCGCGACGCCTCTTATGACGCCTCGTCGGATATAGCAGCCGAGAAGGGTTCGTTCCCCCACTTCGACCGTGAAAAGTACCTGCAAGGGCAGTTCATCAAGCACCTACCTAAAGTAATACAGAAAAAGGTTAAGGAGCAGGGTATCCGCAATGCGGTACTTTTGACACAAGCTCCGACGGGGACGACAAGTTTGCTGGCGGGCGTCAGTTCGGGCATTGAGCCCGTATATGATTTCGCCATGGTGCGACGAGACCGCACCGGCGAACATATACTCTACCATCCGCTGCTCCAGGCCTGGAGAGATGAGCACCCCATTGAACCGACGCCAGGCTATTTCGTTGCTTCGAACGACCTATCACCAGAAGAACATGTACGTGTACAGGCCACGATTCAGCGCTATACCGACTCTAGTATCAGCAAAACGGTGAATGCGCCCAACAACCATACGGTCGAAGACGTACAGAAACTCTACCGGTTGGCCTATGAGATGGGCTGTAAAGGTATCACCTATTACCGCGATGGATCGCGTGATGCAGTTCTGACTCGCGTGGAGGACGAGAAGAAAGCAGCCGCCCAACTAGAACCAAAGGTGGAGCCGGTGGTGTCCATCCAGCAAGGAATCAAAGCGAGACCAGCAGTAGTACAGGGTTACACCCGCCAGGTAAGCGCGCCTGAAGGGAAAATCAATGTCACTATCAATAGCGACGAGCACGGACCATTGGAGGTGTTCGTCAATGTTGGCAAAGCCGGTAGCGATATTGCAGCTCTTGCCGAGGCGTTGGGTCGCCTGATTTCTCTGAACCTGCGCGTGCTCAGCCCGCTTTCTCAGACCGACCGTGCCAAAGAAATCGCGGAACAATTGCGCGGCATCGGTGGGAGCCGTTCCGTAGGCTTTGGTATGCAACAGATACGCTCTCTGCCTGATGCTGTTGCGCGTGCCTTGGAGATGCATATTGAGGCGCTGGAGGCAGAGCATGAGCAAGCGAACAGCCCACAAGAGGCAGATAGTAAGACATTAAGTAACGGCAATGAAGTTCACGTAGAAAACCCGATGCCATTACTGAGCATGAGCCATTTAAGCGTGACCGGTAATCTCTGCCCGAAGTGTGGCTGCAATACCCTGGTGTATGAGGAGGGCTGCCGCAAGTGTTATAGCTGTGGGCATAGTGAGTGTTAAAATCGGCTTAGCTGGGGCGACCTGTAGAGCCGGTCCAGGTCGGTGGAATCAACGAGTTGGGAAAGGACATGTGTCCTTTCCCAACTTTTTTAACCAACAGGGGACAGGAAAGGACATGATTATCCGCGGCGGCGAGAATCTGTACCCCGCTGAAATCGAAGCGTTTTTGACGCCCCATCCGAAAGTGGCGGAGGCCCCGGCCATCGGCGTGCCAGACCATTGATGAGGAATGATCACCATAGGTTACTTTCTGGATCAAGCAGGATACGTTGTGCTGTGTTGAGGAAGCTCATACGAAGCTGGGCATCTAGAATCCGTGTCGCAAGTGCGTTGATACCATCTATCGCCCTGGTTTGCATATGCTCAGCCTGCACCTCTTGTCCCAGAATCCGGTGCAGTCCAGCAAACTGCGCCCGGATTTGCCACTCCTCTCCCGGCAGTCCAACCTCGCTGGCAATCTGGAGTGCTTTCTCTAGAGATAAGATAGCCTCTTCATTTCTGCCTTCAAAGCTGGCAAGCATCGCTTGCATGCGCAGGTGAACAAGTCGGAAGCGGCGATTGTTGCCTACCCGTTCTCCGAAACGGCTCACGTCTTCGCGAGCAATCGCTGCGTTTCCCCCGTGTAGCAGGGCCACGGTCTCATAATAGCGATGAAAATCAAGCCATATGAGCTTGGCAGGCAAGGCATCGCGGATAGCGATTGATCTCTGCGCGGCAGCTGTTGCAGCAGGCCAATCACGGGTCAAGACGCGGTTCATACATACGCGAGAAATGATGGCACTTTTCCAGTGCCCAATCGGGATCATCTCCGATAGAGTCATGGCTTCGTCCAGTATCACTCTGGCTTCTTCAAGTTGAAAGAGCATATTCTGCGCGTCGGCTAGCGTGAAGAGTTGGAGCCAGCGCAGGATAGGGTCGTGGGTCGTTTGGATCAAATCCGCCGCTTCCCTGGCGGTATGCAGCGCCTCTTCGTACTCGCCCACCTCCACAAGCCCGATCTGGAGTTTATTTGCGTTCAGAACCTGCGCCGTTGCATTGTTGATAGCGCTGGCGAGGCGTAGTCCCTCTCGGGCTAACTCTATGCCTTCTCGCGGTTCACCAAGATTGATGCTGCTCATTGCCAGTAAATCCAGGGAGTACGATTCTCTGGCACGGTAGTCCGGGAGACTCGCGGGTGGCGTGCCAGTCCAGAGAAACTGGGTGCCTAGCTCCCAGGTCTCCATAGCAGAGGTGCCACTTGCTTTCGAAACAGCCCGTCCCCGCTCGTTCTCGTTGGCAAGCGCTTCGTATACCACGCGGCTTTTGATGACCGGGTCAATGGCCTCATCCCATTCGCCAGCGATATTATGAGAACGCCCGACAAGGAAGAGACTGCGTGCAACCAGTTCATCTAGCTTTGCTGCGCTAGCGAGTTCCAGGGCGCGGTGCGCGTGGGTTAGAGCTTGTGCGAATTCCCCGGCCCAGTGGGCTAACTGACCGAGGTTCCACTCTGTTTCGGCAATAGCGGCAGCACTGCCGGTCTTCTCCACGAGCAGGAGCGCCTCGTTCAGCAACGCATGAGCCGTCGCGAAGTCCCAGGAGTGCTGCCAGGCAACTGCTGCCAGGCGATTCAGCGCCGCCCCTTCCAGAGCCAGTACACCTCCCTCCCTGGCATATGCTCGCAGAGCAGTATAGGCGTTCTGCGCCTGCTCCAACGCTCCAATCCATTCATAAGCGCGGCCCAACTGGATATAGAGCTGTTCGCGATCTCTCGCCGGTGGCTCGAATTGTTGGGGCAGGTACTGTTGCTTCGTATCGAACTGCCTGCCCCACCTGAATTGGTTGTTCGAGTCAAGGAAATCTTCAAGCAGGGACCATGCCTGCTCGTAGTGAGCGATCGCGCTGTGGACTGCTAAGATCGCAAATGCTGCATCGCCTGCTGCCAGGTTGTAGTGGAAGGCTGACCCGACCAGCCCTGCTTTCAGCGCGTGCTGCGCCAGTTCGGCTGCTGGTGCTTTGTTGCGCTCCAGCAACTCGAAAGCGCGCCGGTGGAGTAAGCGCCGACGTGCCTCCCCCGTCTCGGTGTAGGCCACCTCCCGCAGCCTGTCGTGTGTGAAGACGCACACCTCTCCGCCTTCCAACTCCCGCACCACGAGGTGGCGTTCAGCCTCTTCCAGTGCATCCAGCCCCGTCAATTCATCCAGGTCGGCGATCTTCCATGCATGAACCGGCTGGAAGCGGGTTCCCAGAACTGATCCCGCCATCAGCAGTTTACGAGTGGTCGGAGTCAGCCGTTCCAGTCGCTCCCTAATCACTGCGCGCATCGAGGATGGAAGCAGACTACGGAAACGCGCTAGTTCTTGCTCAAATGCCGGGGCAGCGAGGCGAGAGGAGGCCGCTTCCCCGTCTTCCCAGATCACAAGCTGTTGTTCCTGGAGCGCTCGCAGTGTTTGCACGAAATAAAGTGGCTGCCCGCCAGTCTCCGTATAGAACCATCGCGCCATTTGCTGTAGATGCTGCGTGTCGCCAAAGAGCTGGCGCACTAACTCATGCGTCATGGTAGAATCGAGCATACCCAGTATCACAAAGGCGATTTGCGCCGCACGATCAAGGCTATGCAGCCAGTCGCGCAATTCGCCAGAGGTGCTGACTTCTTCTAGCCGCACCGCCAGCACAACCAGCGCCGGGCAGCGATCCTCGCCCCAGCGCCGGCATAGGAACCACAGAAGATCGCGTGTGCCAACATCCGCCCAATGTAGATCATCGAGAAACAGAATCAGCGGGGCTTCTAAAGCATCCGGTTTGTGGTGATGGAGGAGGGCCTTCCCGAACTGTGCCGCCGCTTCGAACAGTCGCCCTCTCGCTTCGCTGCCCTCGCTGGCCGGTACGGGCAGGTCAGGATAGCGTTCGCGCAATTCGGGTAGGATACGGCTGAGTTCCATAAGCCAGACATCCTCGAGCAGGTCTTCAGGCGCTCGCTCGCTCTCCAGCCTCGCTCGCAGCGCCTCAACCAGTGGCTGGTAGGGAAGTCTCCCCCCAGTCTCATAGGCCCGCCCGCCTAGGATTATCGCACCCCGCGTATTGGCTGCCCAGCGCAGGAACTCCTCTACCAGGCGCGTCTTCCCAATACCCGCCTCCCCCTCCACAATGACCACCTGCACGCTCTCCCGCGCACGCTCATATGCAGCCACGAGCGCGCCGAACTCGACCTCGCGTCCTACCAACGGCGTCTCCATATCCCGCTGCTTATTTGAGCGCAAGTGGTGCAGGCGCTGCCGTTCTTGTCCCGCACCAGAGGATGGATCTGCTGGCGAAGCGTCAGAGCGCAGTCGCTCGGCCAGCGCAATGGTTTCCGGTGCTGGCCCGATACCCAGCACGCGTGCCAGCATTTCGGAATAGTTTGCATAGGCAGCGAGTGCCGCCGTGCGATCCCCTGCTGCTGCCCGTGATTCTATCAGGCAGCAGTTCGCTTCCTCGCTCAGCGGATTTACATTGATCCACAGCTCCGCTGTCTGAATAGCGGCAGCAAACGCCCCTTGACGGCGTTGCAGGGCGCTGAGCGCGTCCAGGACACGATCGACGCGCCCTTGCCAGTAGGTGCGCTGCTGCTCGATCCAATCCACGAAGTCTGGCGCATCCTTCAAGGTGAAGCCGGCTAGAAATTGCCCCCTGCATCGCTCAGCAGCCGCTTCCAATTGCCGCCGTACATTATCAAGGTGATCTGGCACATCTGTTAACCGCTGAGCGTGCAGTCGAGAGGCGAGGTTTGCCGCGCGTTCAATCGCCTGGAGATCAAGAATGATAGCTTCTTCCTGTACGCCTGGTTGCAGCCAGAGCGACTCCCGCCCCATACGGTCACGACCACCGCGGATAAGGCTCCCTTCCTCCTCGGTATGCTTCGAGTGAACGCCTTGCACAAGGGCCATTGCCTCTCGCACCAGACGCAAAGTAGAGCGTAGTGTAGCACGGGCCCGTGCCTCTTCGCGGTCGGGCCACAAAAGCGCTGCCAGGTGTGAACGAGGCTGAGGAGTACCCGTCACCACCAGGTATATCAGCAGCGCCAGCGCCTTCTGGGTGCGGAAAACAAGACGCTGTGTACCATAAAACACTTCCGGTTGGCCCAGGAGAGCCATTTCCAGCACCGGTGGCTGCATATTGCGATCATCATGCAGGGAATTCAGGGACAAAGCCATGCCTCCATGTCATTGTGTTAAGCCTTGAAATGACGAGTCTGCTAAGGCTCGTCTATCGAGGAATCTAGCATCGACTCAACATGCCGTATTCAGCTAAACACATTCTTGTTGATAACGTCAAGAACCTATCGGTATTGCACGCAGCTTTGCACGCTGTAGCCACACCCCAGTGTTATGCTTTTTTCAGGTCGAAGCAGATGCTACAGACCTGCTAATAAAAGAGTCCAGGTATGTGCATTCGAGCGATTGGCATAGAGCTTGTCCTCTAATTGGATTACCCGGAACGCAATACAGGTTCTATGAGAAAGAAGAACGACATGCAGAAAAAGCAATTTGGCAAAACTGGTATGGAGATTACACCCATCGGCTTAGGAGCCTGGGCGATAGGTGGTAATCACGGAGCACATGGTTGGGGACCACAGGATGACCAGGAATCTATCGACACTATCCGGCGTGCGCTGGATCTCGGCATCAACTGGATCGATACCGCCGCCGTTTATGGCCTGGGCCACTCCGAGATGATTGTCGGCAAGGCTATCAAAGGGCGCGAGCGCCCCTACATCTTTACCAAGGGCTCGCAAATCTGGGACGAGAATGGCACTGTGGGTCACAGCCTCAAGGCCGACTCGCTTCGACGGGAAGTTGAAGCCAGCCTGAAGCGACTCGATATCGACGTTATTGATCTGTACCAGATTCATTGGCCTCTCCCCGACCCCGAAATTGAAGAGGGCTGGAGCACGCTCGCTGAACTGAAAAAGGAGGGCAAGCTGCGCCATATCGGCGTCTCCAATTTCAACGTCGAGCAATTACGCCGCGCAGAGCAGATCGCCCCGGTTGAGACGCTGCAGCCGCCTTATTCACTGATCCGGCCCGATGTCGAGCAGGACATCCTGCCCTATTGCCAGCAGCACGCGGTCGGTGTCATTGTCTACTCGCCGATGGCCTCCGGCCTGCTCAGCGGCACGATGAGCAGGGAGCGCATCGCCAATTTGCCTGGTGACGACTGGCGCAGGACGAACAGAGAATACCAGGAGCCGCGCCTAACACACAATCTGGCTTTGGCCGACTTGCTGGCTGAAATCGGCAAGGCACACCACATCACCGCCGGAACCGTCGCCATAGCCTGGACTCTTCATAATCCGGCGGTGACCGCTGCTATCGTTGGTTCGCGGCATCCGGGCCAGGTGGAAGAGACGATCGCTGCCGCCGAATTCCGCCTGAATGAGAACGAGTACGAGCAGATCCGCCGGTTCCTGGCAGTGCATCAGTGATGCAAAAGGAGTGAGATCTCATGGCTGTCGTAGCAGCGGCGATACCCCTGTTGCCGGGGAAGGGTGAGGAGTGGCGTCGATGGGTGCAGGAACTACAGGGCTCTCGTCATGCAGAGTACGCGGCATCACGTAACCGCCTGGGAATTCATTTTGAACGAAACTGGATTGGCATGGTGCAAGGAGTAGAGCTTGTTTTTGTATATCTGGTGGCAGAGGATAGCGCTCAGATAAGTATGCGACTGATCAATTCCTCGCATCCATTTGATTGCTGGTACCGGAAAAAGCTTCAAGCGCTACATGGCCTGGATATTACCCAACCCCATCGAAGTTTGCTCCTTGAGGATGGCTTCACCTGGCCTATGCCTGGTTCCGGCGACTCGACTCAAGAGGGCAAATGACATCGGCAATGCGTGAGCCGCCTTTGTTAGATTTATTGCAAAAAAGAAAGGAAATAGTATGACAACCCAAAGCACGTCTTTCACACCCCGTATTGGTTTCATCGGAATGGGACATATGGGAAGCCACATGGCACTGCGACTCCTCTCACAGGGGTACTCGCTTACTGTCTATGATCGCACACCAGAGAAAACACATCCAGCTGTACAGCATGGAGCACAGGTAGGAGAAACGCCGCGAGAGGTTGCGGCAGCCAGCGACGTCATCCTGTCGAGCGTGGCAGATGACGCAGCTCTGGAGGCTGTGATGCTCGGCCCGGAAGGAGTACTGGCAGGAGCACGACCGGGAACCACCTGTATTGAGATGAGCACCGTTTCTCCATCAACCACACGCCGCATTGCTCTCCTGGCCAAGAAACAGGGCGTCCATGTAATCGATGCCCCCGTCTCAGGCAGCGTCCCGCAAGTTGATGCGGGCAGCCTGGTCATCTTCGTAGGAGGTGAGCAAGAGACGTACCAGGCAAGCAAACCCATTCTTGATGTGCTTGGGACGAAGCATTTCTATATGGGTACCAGTGGCACGGGAGTCACAATGAAGCTTGTTGTGAATGCCCTGCTTGGTCTCAGCTTGCAGGCAATTGCCGAGGCGCTGGTGCTTGGAGAAAAGGCCGGGTTGGAGCGAACACAATTAATCGACGTGCTGAAAGAGACCTCTATCGTCTCCCCACGCCAGAAAACTGCCCTGGAGAATGCCGGGCGACGGGAGTACCCGGCGAATTTTCCCTTGCCGCTGATGTTCAAGGATTTCGGTCTGATTTTGCGCCTGGCTTCTGAACTGGCTGCCCCCATGCCGGCTACAGCAGCCGCGCAACAAGTGTATGCCTTAGCGCAGGCCCGAGGCGTCGAAGACGATGTAGCCGCCATCATCGCGGTCATGGAGGAATTGGCTGCCCCCACGCCGAACGCGGCTGGAGGCCAGGACATAGAAAGGAATAGTAATAATGGTTAAACAGAACATAAGCGCGGAGTATAAATTTCCTGAGAGAAGGGCAAGTTCCTCTTGGAGAAAGAGCGGTACTCCAACTCCGGTTTACAGGGCTACAGCATCAGCCTTAGAGCGCAAGAAATTTGTATCCGAGAAAGGTCCCACCTTCCTGAAGGTGTATGCTATTCCAGTACTGCTGCTCAACCTTGCATTGCTCAGCTGGGATATCATCTCGGTGAATGTAGTACATGGTTGGTCGATCTATCTGGGGTATGCAATGATCGTCACGGTAAGCCTGTACCTATACCTGGGGTACTTGGATCACTACCTCAACTAATGCAAGAAATCATGGTATGACTACCGTGAAAACAAGAGAAGGCATGAATATGATTGGGTTTTCTTTTGATCGAAAGCGGGTCACATCATGTCTCAGTCAGGAGTGCATGGGATCGATTTGTTCAAAATCGTAGGATACGCGATATCAGGATGACATTTTTCATGATCTTATAAGCAGGAGTGTTCGTTCTTATGAATACATTCTTCACGGAAGTCCGCCAGACGCTCGTTCCGCGTGGTGAGGTCAAGCACGGTCCGCTGCCTCCGCTGCTGGTCGCCATGACGTTGATCACCGGTCTGGTCGACGCGTTTAGCTATCTGGTTCTTGGCCACGTCTTCGTCGCCAACATGACTGGCAATGTCGTGTTCCTGGCGTTCGCTTTGGCTGGCGCATCTGGTTTCTCGATCCTCGCCTCTCTGGTGGCGTTGGGCTCCTTTGTCCTGGGTTCCCTGGGTGGAGGGTTCCTTGGGTCGCGCCTTGGCCAGCACCGGGGGCGCCTGCTCAGCGTCGCCGCAGCGCTGCAAACGCTCTTGCTGAGTGCCGCGACAGTTCTGGCCGCGCTATCAGGCAATCCAGTGTCAACAGGCTACAGCTATGGCCTGATCATCGTGCTGGGCATCGCGATGGGACTCCAGAACGCCACCGCTCGTAAGCTCGCTGTGCCCGACCTGACTACCACCGTACTCACCTTGACCATCGTCGGCATCTCTGCAGACAGTCGTCTCGTGGGCGGAAGCGGATCGAGAGCAGGCCGGCGCTTGATTTCAGTGGCAGCTATGTTCGTGGGTGCCCTCGTCGGGAGTCTGCTGATCTTTCACGTTTCCATCGTCTCTCCGCTCGTGATCGCCCTCATCGTCATAGCGATTATCGCGGTAACGACGGGAGTGCTTTCGCGCACGAACCCGATCTGGGTCCGTGCCAACCAGCCAGACGAAGGCGGCGGACGGAAAATGAGTCCTAAAGCAAGCTCTTCCGAAATGAATTCGAACCCTCACCCGCTCGCTTCGGGTTGAAGGTTCGAAAGTGAATGTTAAGTTCGGTGTAGTTGATGCGGCCTTTAGAGCGGTTTTAGTCCGATAGAGACGGCGATTGGGAGAACACACATACGCGTATGTGTGTTCTCCCAACATTTTCATTTCCCGGCTAACTGGGCAACCACACGAACACCTCATACTGTAGGTCTGTCGTCCTACCTTCTATCCGTGATCGCTGATGCGATAAACGCCGCGTCTTCTCCAACACCGTATAACAGTGCCGACTTCGTCTTGTAGAGCCAGTGCAAACCCAGGAAATACAGCCCAGGGAATGCAGTGACACCGCGCTGGTGAACAGGATTGCCCGTCTGGTCAAAGACTGGGAGCTGCACCCAGCCGAAGTCAAGTTTGTAGCCGGTAGCCCAGATGATCGTGCTGATGCCAGCCGATTGCAAGTCCAACGTCAAGATCGGTTTTGCGGTCAGTGCCCCAGTGGGGGGCACTTCCCCGATTGTACTGTTCGCTGCCACATCCATAAAGGACACATGTCCCTTCCCAACTTTTTTACAGAACGTCAAATTCATGCGCATATTTACGGCTCGGCCCATCGTAGCCACATACCCCCACTCTTGGCGAATTGACAATAGGCAACAGCAACCCCTCATCCTCATATTTTTTAGCGTGCTTCTTACAATACGTATTTCCATCACCCCATACCCCACCCAATATGAGGGTAGCAGGTGCATCACACACGCTGCATTTGAACTCAGGAGCAAGGTTGCGAGCAAGCAAGGTTATCGCATCTTTAGGATTCGCCAGCCCCTCTCGCTCAGAAACAATCCTCAAGTTCAGATTAGTGGAGGAACCGAAGTCATACGTGTAGGAGAACTTCTGCCCAACACTCAGCACTTTCCCCAATTCCGCATACAAACTATGATCCTCGATCATCTCAATAAGGAATTTTGCTGATCTCTGCCGATCATGATGTTGAAAGTATTGCATTACCGACTCACGATCCTTATCATTTGGCGCAGGTATCTTCACTTTCAGTTCCTCTCGCAGATACTTAGAGGCTTCATCTCTCGAGTGGATTGTTCGCAGCTTTGCCACTATATCGGCGGGGATCGTTTCGAGCAACATAGGATCAAATTCCTCTTCCAGGTCGAACTCGTCATAGTTCTCATCATCCTCAGAGTCTTCCAGATCTTCCTCATCCTCAGAATCTTCGCTTGTTGTGCCTTTCACCTCCATACTTGCCGCTTCATCAGAACCGAGGATTTTTATACTGGAGAAGTCGAAAGATGGCGGCTCTGACCCATAGGAGAACTCCCCGATTTGGAAGGCGCTCAGGTGGTCGCAGCATTCCACCCAGGCGGATCTGATAAAGTCATCCAGGAGCATAAGCTGCGCTTCGGCGGGCATCTCAATATGCATCCAGTATTGTGGATCGTATTTTCCTTCTAACACAATATGAAACAGTTTTGTCCGTACAAACTTTTTGCCTTTAGGTGATTTTGCGGTTTCTGCTTCCATCCGCGTGCGCTCTTTGCAGTGTTTCAAATGCTGGGATATTTTTGCCTTCTCAAATTCGCCCCGGCAAAATTTGCAAATACCTGCATAACTCGGTTTTACTTTCGTTTGTTCTGTCATAGTATTTCTCCTCAGATGTCCCTAATACTTCCTTGTATTCAGATGAGAAGGATGCGGCCGCATCTAGCTACGACAGTAGAGTTTCTGAATGCATGTAAGTATTGCTCTCTATCAAGGCATATCTCATTATATACGATTTTGGAAATGGGTCAACCTTGAATGCTTACACACACTCTCCTCTTCTACATTTTCTTGTCTGCACGATGGTCGCTCGCAACTTTCGTTTATCCCCTCTTGGTTAAAACGCAAGCTTAGTGCGGCTCTTGTACCGTCTCGATATACAACCGGGCCCAGACGATCTGGTCGGCTTGAATACCCTGGATGGTCACGCCCCTCGTCGTAAGCTTCGTTCCATCGGCCTGCGTGCCATGATAGTGTAGCTCGGTCCACACAATGTCTCCCTCCACCACCTCACTGAGAATCTCTACCCGAAAATCTGGCATCGTCGAGAAAAAGAAACTCCAATTTTTCCGCACCCCTACCTGCCCGACAAAGTTTCTTTCTGGATGAAAAGGTTGCTCACTGCGAAAGTCTGTTGCAAAACATGCCACCATCGCGTCCAGATCGTGTCGATTGGCAGCCTGTATCATTCGCTCGAATACCAGTTTAGGTGACGATTGCGTTTGAGCATCCTGTATGTGTTCTTCTAACATCGAAATTCCCCTCTTTCTTGTATGTGGCTCATCTCAGCGCTCATTTGCCCTGAGTCAAACTTACTCGAAATACGTTTACTTGAGTTTACTCATCGCTTCAAGCTGAACATTGTTCGAAGTGGTACAGCGCGCGACCACCTCAAATGGTGTCAACTCAACTTCGAAGGCGCGAGCGGTTTCGGTCATGTCATAGCGCAGATTCGCGGTATCCATGTAGATGCTGTTGCGCATCAAGCGACTCAAAGCGGGATTGATCGGCTGCATCAGGATGGACATGACGCGCATCATCGGCAGAGGGATATGACGCTTTTTCGCCTGCTGCCCGCTTGCGCGTTCGAAGATCTCTGCCACCTGGTTCATCGTCAGATTTTCTGGCCCACCAATCTCAAGCACTTGATTGTTGGCGCGAGGATCATCCAATGCGATGCAGGCAAAACGCGCTACGTCCTCCACCGCTACAAAATTGATCGGATTGTTGCCGCGTCCAAAGATAGTAGTCTTTCCCTGCTTCAAGATGGGCTGACCGACTAACTGTGCCCAGAGTTCCATGAACGCACAGGGACGGAGAATGGTGAAGTTCAGGCCACTGGCTCGCAGATACTCCTCCGTGCGGTACTTGATTCGGAAGAACTCCAGCGGAGAATCAGGGCCGGCACCCTGAACAGAAACAAAAATGAAATGTTTTACGCCTGCCGCCCTGGCCGCATCGATCAACTGTCGATTTCCCACTCCATCAACCGTGCTAGGATTGTTATCACCTTTTCCAACAAGGGCATGGGCCGTCGCCAGTACCTGCTCGACCCCCTGGCAGGCGCTCGAAAGAGAAGCTGGATTGCGGAGATCTCCACTCATGACTTCCGCCCCTTGTTGCTTCAGATGCGCGAGTCCGAGCGGGTTTCTGGTCATCACACGTACTGATTTGCCCTGCGCGAGCAAATGCTGAGCAACGGCGCTGCCAAGGCGGCCACTGGCCCCAACGATCAAAATCATACCTGGTTCCTTTCTCGCTTCCTTCATTCCTGAAATTTAAGAATACATCCTGATAGAGCACTGCTGATGAGAGTATAGGCGTCTTTGTTTGCTTTCACCACGAGGAAGAGGCACATCTTTCTCACATTTTTCTTCTCACCGGTTGATGTGCTATCATAGAGCCGAAAGGAAGGAGTATCTGAGGACAAAACATTTATGCAGAAACAGAAAAGCTTCGGCGCGCTTCTCAAGCGCTATCGCCTGGCAGTGGGTCTCTCACAGGAGGCCCTGGCGGCCCGTGCGAGCCTGAGCGCGCGTACAATCTCCGACCTGGAGCGCGGCATTCATTTCGCACCGCGCACCGATACGCTTGAGCTACTGACCGGCGCGCTTTCCCTGACGGAACAACAACGTGCCTTACTCCTGGCCTCGGCGCGCCCTGAGGCTGCTACCTTAGTTGATACACCTCAATGTTCCCACGCCCTTGATTTTCCGGCTCCTCCTACCCGATTGGTTGGGCGAGAACAGGAGCGTTCCCACGCCCTTGAACTGCTGCGCCGCGCCAGCACGCGCCTGTTCACCCTGACCGGACCTTCCGGTGTCGGCAAGACGCGATTCGCGCTTCAGCTTGTTCAGGATATCGCTCCCGATTTTGTCGATGGAGTTGCTTTTGTAGCGCTGGCGCCTGTTCGTGACGCGGCGCTTGTTCCCGGCGCGATTGCCCAGGCGCTCGGAATGCGCGAGTCGGCCAATGCCTCGCTTGCTGAGCAGGTGCGGCTATTCTTGCGATCTAAGCATCTCTTACTTGTGCTCGATAATGTCGAACAGGTGCTGGACTGTGCATTGTTCATAGCCGATCTGCTGGCGAACTGCCCGCACCTGTTTATCCTCGTGACGAGTCGGACGCCCCTACGCCTGCGCGCTGAGCAGGAGGTACAACTCGCTCCGCTGCCGCTTGACGATGCGGTGACGCTCTTTTGCGAGCGTGCGAAAGCAGTCAGACCAGGGCTCGTATATGTGACAAGCGAGGTAGCAGCTATCTGCGAGCAAGTGGATCGCCTTCCCCTGGCAATCGAGCTGGCGGCCATGCATGTCAAACTGCTTTCTTTACCTGAGTTGCAAAAACGGCTTACTCATCGGCTGGCGCTGCTGCGCAACGGAGCAAGGGACCTACCTCAACGACAACAGACAATGGAGGACGCTATAGCCTGGAGTTATGAACTGCTTACGGAGGAACAACAGCGCTGTTTTCGTGCGCTCGGCGTCTTCGTAGGAGGCTGGACTCTCGAAGCAGCTGGGGAGGTCTGCCAAGATAAGCAAAACATGACACCAGAAACGTTCATGCTGACCCTTGCAGCTCTCATAGATGCCAGCCTCATCCAGGTGGAGATACCGGCAGAGGGCAGAGAGCGCTTCGGGATGCTGGAGTTGATTCGAGAGTATGCCCTGGGCCGGCTGCGGGCAGCAGGAGAGGAAGAACTGTGCCAGCGGCGGCACGCATCCTTTTACGCACGGCTGGCAGAAACCGTTATGGCCTACTACGGGCCGGAGAGAGGCGCGCGCGACACACAATTTGCATTGACGCCAGAATTACCTAATGCCCGAGCCGCCCTGGCGTGGGCCGAGGAAAAAAACG
>JBGQJX010000036.1:0-17308 GCA_041499255.1 Ktedonobacteraceae bacterium
CACTGTCTGTCCTTTACCCGTAAAGCCCCGTTCCGTCAGCGCCTCAACACCATAAGCCAGGCGAAAAGCCCGTGGGGTATAACAGTCTGGATTACCGTCTAACGGCGCGGGACAGACCTCAGGCGGTGTACGGGTAGGGACATGTGTTGGCTTCGGCGCTGCTGTGGGCGTAGGATCGCTAGTAAAGAGATTGACCGGACTACAGGCGGCGAGCAACACTAGCAGAACGATAAGCAAAGGATAACGAGAGAGCAAATTTGCCATAAAACGCATAACAGCGCGTTCTCCTTTATTATAGATCAACGTCGACACCCCACTGGTAATATATACGTCAGTGACTCAGCATTTTCTATTATATACCACGCCCCCAGACCACCGATCTGTTCAGCTACAAAGCTGTCAATCAGCGTGCAACAGTGCTCACTCTTGTTCGTGTTGCCGGATTCATTTCATTCCCCTGTATTGTCCCCCATATGAGTGTGTTACAACCCTTGAATGATCAGGTAAAAAATAGAATGAGCGTTCAGTACCATAGTCCTAGATCAAGCATAGCAGGCTTGACCTTGATTTTTTAAACAGGTACAGTCATTGATAATACAAGATGTGGAGGTTGTGCGTTGGGGTAGTCTAACTCAAAAGGATTGGAGTCACACGTATGTCGTCTATTAAGGATCGTTTGCATAGTGCCACCACAAGACAAAAGTCCACTGTTGGGACATTACAACTACCGGGGCTTGTCAACCAACTTTCTCCAGTAGAGCAGCTATCCTTTCCTGATGCCTCCCCACTTCCAATCGGAACGACTCCTTTACCAGGCAATCGATCTCCATCCACTCCCGCTAACACTCGCCCGTTGATCGGCTCCTCAACATCACCAGGAGTGACGCGCAGCCTGCCCGACATACAGACGGGGGAATTGCCCCCTCTGAGAAGTACGACGACTTCTCTACGCCAGCCCGTTGTGATCCGCAGTACTGGTAAGAAAAGCAGCGGCACAATGCTAGCTCCTAAGGGACGCCGCTGGGTTGTTCATTTATCTGTAACAATAGCGCTGGTAGTAATGGCAATTGGTGCGTTAATAGCAGTGGTGCCGGCTGGAACGAACGCGGAAACAGGGTTTAACCCATTTCGACCGATTGTAAACTGGGTAGCAGGTAACAGTAGTAACCCCAGTCTATTAGCACAGCAGGCAGCAACAGTCACAGCCGTGACACAGGATGGATTTCAACCAAGTGGTAATCAATCATATTCCGGCTTGCCAGCTCCCCCTCCAGGTATAAGCACCTATGATGCCTTTACTTACGGCCAATGTACCTACTGGGCGGATTTTCGCTATCACCAGTTGTCGGGTCATTGGGTTCCCTGGGGAGGTAACGCCTGGCAATGGGCTGCCGGGGCCAGAGCCTATGGATGGAATGTATCCTCCATTCCACATGTTCCTTCTATCATAGTCCTGCAATCAGGCGTGCAGGGCGCGGGTTATTTCGGTCACGTTGCCGTGGTTGAGAGCATCAACAAGGATGGTTCCGTCCACACTTCGAACTGGAATTGGTATGCCAACGGCGGAGGTTGGGCGCGTTGGAGTTCGTGGGATTTCACACCAGGGTCGGGAGTCTCGTTCGTGTGGAAGTAAATTAACTGATCGTTCAAGCCTGAAAGAAAAGCAGTAGGGCAGCTACCAGAATACATATAGTAGCTGCCCTACTGCTTTCTATTCTGATGATGCTCATCCTATGAATATGTCTTAGATAAGTATTTATAGATAAATGTTTTTATAATTTTAATTTGAATACGTCAAATAGATAGGATGGCAATGTAACGAGTAAAACATCGTAGCGGATTTCTCTTTATTCTTTCACTCAATGGCGAGAGAAAGCAGGTGGTTCTATGCAACTACATCAAAAAGTTGTTTTCAAAGAAGAAAACACGCGTTTTTCTTTATCGCATGCTCTTGCTGGATATCCTTCCAGAAGCAAAAACCTCGTATGTGTATTCTTTGGGCTGGCCTTTCTTGGATTGAGTCTTCTTAGCCTGGTCGCTTGTAGCGCTGATCCCACTTGCGCTTCGAATGCTATCAACGCTGCTTGTCCAGTGCCACTTGCAACAGTACAGGGGAATACTCTTCCAACCACCAAAAAGCATAAGTCGGCTCCTACTGCTGGGGGACCTGGTAAGCAAAATCGTAAAGCTTTACCGCGTACAGTTGCTGCTTTGAGCCCAACCCCTACTCCCACCCCTTTTCGTAGCGACAAAGATCTAGTCATCTGTGATGTACAACATTACGCAGAGCTGGTGTTAGATGGTTCAGCTAGCGCAAATCACAAAGCGTACAACCTTTTAGCTGTAACCTTGCGCAATCGGGTGTCCTTTGGTAATTTTCTTACCAATCCAAACTATATCCTCTACAAGGGTTGTTGGGTGGTTCATCAGGATCAAATTACTCTCACCCAGGTAAATAGTTCTACGTGGATTGCAGTTCTCCCCATGACAAAGATTAACTGCGTTAATGGGAGCGTATTGCAACAATACCTCTGGAATTTCCGAATTCAAATAAATTACAACCTTCCTGAGATTGTTGCTGTCACGCTCGTGCCAAAAAAATCATAGGTTTACATATGAGGGTGGGTGCCTCATGGTAGATACCCGACCTTAGTTATCCCAGCTCTCCTACACCATCGGTATATGCTCCACGTGCGCCGGCGGCTGTTCTTCGCGTTGCATGCGGCGCGCTTGCAGGTACCTTAGCGCCTGGCCAATTCTCCGCACGCCCTCCTCGATTTTCTCCTCTTCGGGATACGCAAAGCTGAGACGGAATTGTTGATGGCCCCCCCCGTCGACATGGAATGGTTCACCGATGACGAACGCCACATGCTCTCGTGTTGCTTCACGTAGCAGCGAGCGCGCTCGTATATCTCCCTGGAGCCTGCACCACAGGTGGAAGCCTCCTCCTGGAACATTGACGCGTACGCTATCGCGCAGGTGCGTTCTGATCGCTTGCAACATGACATCTCGTTTGTGTTGGTAGCGTTGGCGTAACATTATGAGATGTTTGTCCATTAATTCGTCACGTTGCAGCATCTCGGAAACAGCCCACTGCCCAAGGGCATTGGTATTCAAATCAAAGATTTGCTTGTGGAGCGAGAGTCGTTCAATCATCGGTTCAGGTGCGACCAGCCACGCAACTCTCAGACCAGGTGCCAGCATCTTAGAGAACGTGCTCAGGTAGATAACCTGTGAATGTGTATCAAATGCCTTCAAGGGTTGAGGTTGTTTTCCCTCATAGTAAATCTCCGAGTAGGGATCATCTTCCAAAATCGGCGTCTGGTATCGTCTGGCTAGCAGCAGCAAGCGGCGCCGCCTTTCGGGTGACATCACAACACCGGTAGGGTTTTGAAATGTAGGCATGGTATAGATCAAGCGCGGTCGATGGCGCGCTAGAATAGTCTCCAGCAAGTCAACACGCATTCCTTCGCTATCTATTGGCACCCCTATCACACGTGCACCCAGCGCGCGAAATGTTTGGATCGCCCCCAGGTAGGTAGGCACTTCAACCACAACTTCGTCTCCTGGATTGAGAAGAAAGCGACCCGCTAAACCAATACCTTGCGTTGAACCTGAGAGAATAAGGATCTGTTGTGTATCCACCTTGACGCCGCGCGTACGCATTCGTGCTGCAATACTTCTGCGTAGACTCAACGATCCCTCGACAGGACAATAGCCGAGCGCGCTCTGTCGTGAGCTTAGGAGGCTATCAGCAAAGATTGCATTCAGCGTTTCAGCAGGGAGCAAGTCTGTCGCAGGTGTACCTACCGCCAAAGAAATAACATCCTCTCCAATAGATGCCAGCTCACTTAACAAGCGCGCATCGGGTCCGAGTATTTCGCGTTCTGTGGTAGGCAGACCAAAGAGCCAGGAAGGGCCATCGGCATCGAAGTTGTCATCCAGGTAGTTGAACTGGTTGCGTTTCACCAGCGTCCCCCTGCCAACATGACCTTCGACCAGGCCATCACTGGCCAATTGGTTGTAGGCATTCATCACGGTCGTACGATTGACTCCCAGAGCGCTTGCCAGTGCTCGTTCGGTCGGCAAACGCGTTCCTTCCGCCAGTTGCCCGGAAAGTATGGCTTCGCGTATTTTTTCGCAAATCTGTTGGTATAATGGAGTATTGCTAGTGCGTTCAAGTTGAATAAGCGAACAAATGGAAGCTGTGAATAGTGGTAGTGGCTCGTGGTGCATGCTATTGTGGCGCATATTTCCCTCCTGATTGGCTCATACCAATATAGTGTATACAATCATGAAGGACGCATGCAAGCGCCAATTGGCGGCTTATATAAAGAGCCAATTTTGCACATTGACAAATGAATCCGGACAACCGTAGGGGCCGATTTATCGCGCCCAGCGCCGATTTATCGGCCATCGCTGGCCAAATGAATAAGTTAATAAGCATTAAAGAGGGAGGGGAAAACATGGAAAGTATAGAACAGCGTGTATTAGCGGTATGTAATGATCGAGATCACGGTTCGCGTTGGATTGTACGTGAAGCAACCTCAATTTTGTACGATCTCGCCAGCGATACCACACCTCCTGTTGAGGAATCGTTGCAGCGTTTGCGCGCTACAGCGCAGCAATTGGCACAGGCACATCCTGCAATGGCAGCGCTGGCGGGAGCAGTCAGGCGTATTCTCAACGCGCCTGCTAGTCCTGCTGAGATAGCAACTGAAGCATCCCGCTTGCTCCAGGAAATCGATCACGCTACAGAACATATTGCAGCCTATGCCCGCCCTTTACTCAAGGGAACACTTATGACGCATAGTATGTCTGGGACGATTCTGGACGTCATTGTAGCCTGCAAAGCCCAGATTGAGCACGTCATCGTCTTAGAAGGACGCCCCCGTTACGAGGGAAGGAATATGGCTCAACTTATAGCCAGGCAAGGTGGATTCGCGGTCACGTTAATTACCGATGCTGAAGCTGATATTTTTATGCCGCAATGCCAGGCTCTTGTTGTGGGTGCGGATACCGTCCTGGCTAACGGTGACGTGATTAACAAGGCCGGAACCGCTCTCCTGGCCTGGGCTGCCCAGGGCCATAACGTGCCATTCTATGTGCTCTGTGAAACATTGAAATTCTCACCGCGAATCTGGAATGGTGACCTTGAGCAGCTTGAGGAGAAGGAAGCTGAAGAGGTGATGGATCAACCCATAGAGGGCGTCAAAGTCCGCAATTTTTACTTTGATCGCACGCCCTCCCACCTGGTAACAAATCTCCTAACAGATCGAGGCGTCATAAGTCCAGGAGAGATCAAACGTGTGGTCTCTCCACAGTAATTGCTCAGCTTGTAGCGAACAGTTATAGCGTGTACAATGCTGGTAGATACCCTCTATATACTCCATCTTTTTTCGAGGTTTAGGTAGGATACCCTTTGGGGTAATAACCATAGAGTGGGAGGTACACAGACCCATGCCAACATATATTAGCCTGGTCAATCTCACTGAACAAGGGATCAAAGAAGTCAAAAACGCCCCTGAACGTTTGCAAGCGTTTGACGCCGCTGCAAGAGAGGCTGGAGGAAGACTGGTTGGGTTCTACCTGGTAATGGGACAGTATGACTATATCGTCATTACCGAGGCCCCCGATGATCAGACCGCTGCCCGTCTTGTTCTTGGCACTATAGCGCAGGGCAGTGTGCGTACGCAAACAATGAGAGCCTTCCCTCGTGAAGAATTCGAGCAGATTGCGCGCGGTATACACTAGTTTAAGCAGTATACACGAACACCGCGTGTCCTGGTCAGCGACCATTAGTCACAGGTCATCGGTTGAGAAGATGGCTCGTACCAGCCTTTCAGGATCATGACGGGCTAGGCTGTCATCTTCAAGATTGAGTTGCTCAATCGTCACGTAAGGCACGAGACGAGAAAGCTGTGCGCGGTCCAGCACAACAGGTTCGCTCCTTTCCTCTGAATATGTCTTTAATAGGTCTGTTGGAAATGAACCGTTGTTGACAATAACCCTGTCTACGCGCACCCCTAAATAGCGGTGGATCTCGTTTACGAAATTTGAAGCCTTGAAGCCGTCTGTCTCTCCATGCTTTGTCATCAGGTTACATATATACACCTTTTCTGCATCGGATTCGCGTACCGCCCTGGCAATGTCGGTCACAAGCAAGTTCGGTATGAGGCTGGTATAAAGATCACCTGGCCCAATGATAATGGTATCTGCGCGTCGAATAGCCCTGATAGCTTGAGGGCAACCAGGAGCGTCTGAAGGAACCAGGCGTAATTGCTTAATGGGTGATAAATCGTTCAGATTGGTTTTCCCTCTGGTATCAATATCGGTTTCGCCCCAGATTGTGGTCCCGTCTTCAAGGTCAGCACAAAGAGATGTTTGTTCAAGCGTCACTGGCAGCACTCGCCCGGCAGTGTTGAGGAGTTCCTGGGCATCCTCAATAGCCAGCAAGAGGTCTCCATTATTGATATCTTGTAGTCCCTTCAAGATAAGATTTCCCAGGCTGTGACCGCTGACACCCCTGCGATGCTCTGCTCCATCCGTTTCACTTGACTGTTCAAAACGATGCATAAACACTTCGCGCCACAGTGCTCCATTGCGCGCTAACGCTACAAGCGACTGGCGCAAATCTCCAAGAGGTAACTGGCGTCGAAATTCATCCATCAGCATACGTGAACTTCCACCGCTGTCAGACATGGTAACGATAGCGCTGATATTGAACGAATATTTCTTCATGTGGGAAAGAACGGAAAATGTTCCAGAGCCTCCGCCAATAGTAACGATGCGTCGTCCTACCAGTCGGTCTCCAGCGCGATTGGGTGCTGGCACGGTGCTTCTCCTGTGGCTGATTTCAGATTCGCCATTCACAAACAAAATGTATCCTCCTAAGATGTAAGACCTACAAATTCCTTAAGTTGTTGCCAGTTACGGTATTTCAATACAGATACAAATGGGTATGTCCCATCCTGGCAAAATACCATCTCATAATTATTGGGTACAAGTCTTTTTATAGTTACAGTCTATCACTGGCCTTTTCCCTTTGCAAGAATACTAAAATTGCTATGCTAAACCCTTGACAATTAACGATATATCGTTATACTTAAGAATAAGATTACGATATATCGTAATGAATAGAAAGAAAGGTAACGAAAAAATATGTTTGGCAAACATTTTGCTTATGAATATCAAGGTGCTGGTGAGGAAGGTTGGACTCCTCCCTGGCTGCGGAGAGAAGGAGAGAGGTCTGATCCTCGGTTCTTCGGCCCTCGACATGCTCATGGCCCATTTCGCCATGGCCCGCACTTCTTTGGAATGCACCGGGGGCGTGGCCCTTTCGGACCAGGAGGTCCATTCGGACCGGGTGGCGAGGGATCTCGTTTCTTTGGCCGTGGTGATGTAAAATTTGCCTTGTTAGAACTGTTACAAGAGCGACCTATGCATGGCTATGAAATGATGAAGGCGTTGGAAGAGAAATCTGGTGGTTTCTATAGTCCCAGCGCTGGATCAATCTATCCAACCCTGCAGATGCTTGAAGACCGCGGTTTTGTCAAAGCTAAAGAAGTCGATGGGAAGAAAATCTATACCATCACCGATGAGGGGCGTGCCCTTCTAGCTGAGCGGCAGAAAAACAGCGAAGAGTTCGCTGGGCCGCCCTGGATGCATCACCGGAGAGGTTTTGGGAGACATCAGTTCTCACCAGAATTGCAAGCTTTAAGAAGCGAAGCCATGGAAGTCGTGCGTTTGCTTACCATTGCGGGTAGGATGTCTTTCCAGAACCCGGAACAGTTAGCCAGGCTTCGTGGTATCATCGAGCACACCCGAAAAGAACTGGCGGATATGATCTTCGCCGCAGGGTCTCAGCAGCAACAAACACCTGCCACCGGTTCTACAGATCAAACCAGTGGCCCCTCAGTTGAAGAAGCGTAATCAATCTCCAGGCCAAAGGTACCATCACATATCGCCAAACTCGCGTTCGGCATCAAATGTGGTGGTATCTTTTGCTTTTACCGGAAGTACTGTGGATACCCGTAAAGTACTGCTTTGTCTTGTGTAAAGAAAGCGCCCGCTGTATACTTTGTGCAACGGGAATCTCCTCACCACTCAGTGGGCGCGGTGGAGGGGAAGCAAGATATCCCGTTCTATTTTCAGATTATTTGTGTGTTCCCTCCTATTCAATAGAACTTAGACTCCCCCAAATAGGCTATCTCTCTTTGATGAAGTATGCTATACTTGTGTATGTTTTCAAAGGAGGTGCTGCGCTTATGGCTCAGAATAATGATGTTCAGATGTTACTATTTCGTTCTCGGTTGTTGCTTGAAGAAGGGCAGGCGGATAAAGCTTTGCCTATACTTGAAGCTATATGTACTGACAATGAAAAAGAGCAACAAGAAATCGCATACTTACTTGGTTGGTGCTACGTTTCAAGTAAACGTTGGGATGATGCTGCGAAAGTTCTCTCACCTTTGCCGAAATTTGTGGAAGGTGATGGAGGAGAAGAGAGTCGCATTGATCGTGTACGGCTTGCGCATTCCCTCCTGCGCCTTGGTATGGCTGCCGTCCATCTCGGCCAGTACGAAAATGCTTCACGCCACTACTTAAAGTGTCTCAAAGTTCTTCAGAGCAAAAAAATTCAACTCCCCGAGGCGAAACTCAAGGCTCGCTATGGCCTCGCCATGACCTATCTGATGCGTGGGCTGCCTGCTGCTGCCATCCAACATTATGAGCTTGCACTGGGCCTCTGTCTCTACCTCGACGACGATGAAGAGATTGGCAACATCTATTATGGGTTATCTCAGGCCTACATCCGTTCAGGAAGGTTGATCGATGCCCAACTTGCTGGTGAAAAAGCGTTAGGGTTGTATGAACGGTGCGCCAATCGCGAAATGGAAGGCGAGACTCGCAATATGCTTGGTCAAATCTATTTACAATTAGGAGATTATCGAGCAGCATCCGACCACTTAACCGAAGCCCTTTCCCTCGCAGCAAGTCAAAGTAACGCCAAATTGATCATGATCAATTGTGCGGCGTTAGCTGATGTACGCCTCACCGAAGGTCGGTTGGACGAAGCCAGACGTTTCTGTCTGCGCGCGCTAGAGAACATTGACCATATCAAGCATAGGGATAGTTACCTTGAGAGCTTGACCTACCTGGAATACGGGAAAGTGGCACAGGCGGAGGCGCAACAAGCTGAAGGAGAGAAACGACAGCGACTCTTAGTAGAAGCCCTGAGCTGGTTTGAGAAGGCTCAGGTCGGCTTTTCTCCAACGCAAGCCTATTACGAAGTGTCAGAATTATATGGCCGCTGGGCACAGGTGCTGGAACAATTGGGGCGCTACGAAGAGGCAATCGCCTGCTGGAAGTCCGGTTATGAGGCATTATCAGGGGCAAATGGTCCTGCGTTGGAGTGAGTTTGTTCGCAATGCTATGATATAGAGCGGCACAGGGATAACCGTGCGTTCAACAAACTTAAACACAAAGGATATATATGATACAACTAGATCAGCGACAACTGGGCACAACAGGTATAGTTGTGCCATCTCTGGGTGTCGGGGTGTGGAGTTGGGGAGATAAAGGGTTTTGGGGCTATGGCTCAACCCATACACGTGAAGATATCTCTCAAGCGTATAGGACCTGTTTAGATGCAGGGCTTAATTTTTTCGATACCGCTGAAATGTATGGTGGGGGCGAATCAGAGCGTATTTTAGGTGAGTGTGTGCGCCAGGATGGACGCCCTGTTATCATTGCCAGCAAATTTGCGCCTCTGCCGACTCGTCTATCTGCGAAAACCCTGTTAGATGCGTTAGATGCCAGCCTGGAGCGGCTAGGCGTACCAACGATTGATCTTTACCAGGTCCACTGGCCATTTACGTTTCTCAGCACCAACTCCCTGATGGATGCTCTGGCAAAGGCTGTTCGTTCTGGAAAAGTGCGAGCGGTGGGCGTGAGTAATTATAGTGCCGCGCGTATGCGCCAGGCCTATGCTCGCCTTGCTCGTCATGATATTCCCCTCGCTTCAAACCAGGTTCACTACAGCCTGTTGTATCGTAAACCTGAGCAAAACGGCGTCTTAAATGCATGTCGTGAACTAAACGTTACGCTCATTGCCTATAGTCCGTTGGAACAGGGTTTGCTCACAGGCAAATATCGTGTCAGCAATTCACTGGCAGCTCCCGTGGTAGGACCACGTCGTTTTACGTCTGCTTTTAGAACTGCGTACCGTCGCCAAATAGAGCCACTATTCGAGGTGATGGCGCCGATAGCTGAGGCACATCAAAAAACCATCGGACAGGTTGCCCTCAACTGGCTCATTGCGAAGGATCCCTGTGTTGTGCCAATCCCAGGCGCGAAAAATCTCAAGCAGGCACAAGAAAATGCTGGCGCTATTGGATGGCGTCTCACTGACGAGGAACTCTACAAAATTAGCGAGGCAACTCCAAAGTAATAAACCAGTTCCCTGGAAAGTGTTCTTTCTCCTACCCCAACCTACAGCTCTGGCTTTAAGCGTACCAGCATTACCCCAAACCACAACGCCCAGAGGGCAAAGAGAAGAATAGCCGGTGTGGTGAGCGCTGCCTTGCCCTCGATTGGTGCGCTTGCCACAGCCACAGCGCTAACGCTGAGTAGTGCAGCTACAACGAGCGCTGTATATCCAAATGCTACCCAGATCCCCGGCCAGAGCTTCAACCCACTTCTGACGATCATAGCGCCAAAGAAGAGACAGGCAATGGAGAGCAATCCCCCGCCAATCGTATAAGTGACAATAGTCGTCGTCCCCAAAATCGTAGAAAAGCCTCCGGGCGTTGCAGCATGTTCAGTAAAGCCATTGCTCACTACCCATAGATAGAGCGTGCTCGCCAATGTACCAAGAACATAGAGAATGAAAGCCAGCAGTCCTGCCCAGGCTGCCAGCACTGCGAACCCTTTTCCTCGCCAGGAAAGCGTATTATTCTCTTCCTCGGTATCCGTTTCTTGAGGTTCTCTCGGGTCCTCAGAGGATTCCAGGGAGCCTTCTTGCTGTGGATGATCGTCTTCGCCCGTTCCCTCCGCCACGGGTTCCGCGTCACCTCCACCCAGGATTTCCTGTGCCACAATGATGCGAAAAAGGGTAAAAGGTAGACTGAACAGGGCCGCAAAACCGGCAATTGACAATGCTCTATACCCTAGAAATACTTCTGGATGGTTCCCAATCCAGGAGAGATACGGGGCGTAAGCACCGTTTTCCGCCAGCACCAGAGCGTCACTATACCCTTGCGGAAGAAGAACCAGGCTTTGATACAGTGGCACACCAATGACCAGGAGCAAGGTTCCAATAATATAATAGATGCCATTGGTATGTAGTCTAGATAAGAGACTTCTTTTCATCGCGCTTGCCTTCACATTTCATTTGTATTAGCGTATCACATTATAGCCTGATTTTCAGGACATCGACGGACATGTAGGGACGACCCTTGCGGTCGCCCGGTTCCAACGCGTCAAATCAAGCTTGACGGACCAATAGAAATCAAATGTAGCAATATAACAATATTAAAACTATGAACAAAAGTTTCAAAAAGGTTGACATGTCTCATGCCATCCGGTACACTCAAGGCAAGACGAACGAGACAAGTGAGGCATCATAAAAATGAAAACCCAATCCATGGACACCTCCCCCGAAGCAGAGCGTGTACAGATTGAATTGATTCGCAAAGCATCCATTGCCAAGCGTTTCACAATTATGGAGGCATGGAGTCAATTCCTTATAGAAGCTAACAAGCAAAGCATTCGCAGGAATCATCCCGATCTTAGTGAGGAAGAGATAGGACTGATCTTTGTTGCCAATAACTATGGTCAAGCACTCGCGGATCGACTAAGGGAAGACTTGTCCAGGAGAAAGCGATGAGCGAACCAAATACGCAGTACATACTTGCCGCGATAACGCCCATCGTAGAAGCATTGGAGCAGCTCGGGGTAAATTATCATATCGGAGGGTCGGTCGCTAGCTCAATTCACGGGATCATTCGGGCAACTATTGACGCTGATCTCGTTGCGGACCTCGACTTAAAGCATGTTCGCCCATTAGTGAGACTCATTGAAGCGGATTACTACGTTGACGAAGATGCAGTACGAGATGCAGTCAAACGCCGTAGTTCGTTTAATGCTATTTATCTCGATGCAATGCTGAAAGTCGATATATTCGTACCAAAATCCCGCTTATTTGACCAGGAAGAACTACGCAGAACCCGGCTACAAACATTAATTGATGGCTCTCGTCCCTTCTACGTTGCCTCACCAGAAGGCACCATCCTGAACAAGTTGGAATGGTATAGAATGGGAGGCGAAGTATCGGATCGCCAATGGAATGATATTCTCGGCGTTCTCAAAGTACAGGGGACCAATCTTGATATGGCCTATCTCCATCGCTGGGCAGCCGCTTTACAGGTGACGGACCTTTTTGAAAGAGCGCTAGTAGACGCAGGCCTTGCTGAGAGCAAGTAAATCTATGCAAAAAGCCAGGGTGGGATGCCAGCAACCAATCCTGGCTTTTCCTTTCTGCTCATCTCCCTAGCAAAAATGCAAACAGGCTATTTGCTGCGGGACTTGTGGCCGCCAACACCAGCTGTGCCGCGAAAGTAATCACAATCAGAGCTGCCGTCATCAGCGCAATCGAGGAAGAGAGGCCGATCGGCGTTGATATGTGATCTTCCTTAAGCGGTGCATCAAAGTACATGGCTTTGACAATGCGTCCATAGTAAACCAGTGAAACGATGCTGTTGATCAATGCAACTACCACAAGCACATTGAGGCACTGTCCTACCACTGCCTGGCCGCTGTTGATAAGAGCCTGCCCTTGACCCCAGGCCGCTGTGAAGATAAATACCTTACTCACAAACCCTGCCATTGGCGGAATACCGCCCAGGGAGAGCAAACACAGTGCCGTACCCAGGCTCAGTAGGGGCGCGCGCTTGGCAAGGCCGCGAAAATCATCAATACGTTCTCCCCCGGTTGCGTTTGCCAGTGCGATAATGCCGGAGAAGGCTCCAAGGTTCGTCAGTACATACACGAAGATGAAGAACAGCACCGCTGAATTGCCAGCCGACTGGTTGCTTGCCAGGCTTGCTGTAACGCCTACAAGGATATAACCTGCCTGTGCGATACTGGAGTACGCCATCATACGCTTAACGTTCGTCTGCACTGCCGCCACGAAGTTCCCCAGTGTCATGGTCAGGACCGCGACAATCGTAAACCCGATCACCAGTGACGGCAGATTGATCAGGCCAAGGCCACCATCGATAAAGACGCGAATCAGCGCAGCGAAACCTGCGGCTTTTGAGCCAACCGAGAAAAAGGCTGTCGCAGGGGTCGGCGCCCCTTCGTAAATATCTGGTGCCCACATGTGAAAAGGCACAGCCGAAATCTTGAAGCCGAAACCGGCCAGGATCAAAATGCCGGCAACTAACTCCATCAAGTTGTTCTGTAAAGAGATAATCACATTGCCGGTATGGATACCACTCTTAATCAGTGTGGCAATGCCCATCAAGTCTGTTGTACCCGTCAGGCCATAGAGCAGCGCAAAACCGTACAGCAGGATGGCCGACGACATGGCTCCCAGCAGCACATATTTGACGGCAGCTTCCGCTGAGCGCTCATTCGCCCGGATGAGTCCCGCCATCACGTAGAGCGGGATACTTGTCAGCTCAAGCGAAATGTAAATGGTGATCAATTCGCCTGTACTTGCCAGGAGCATCATGCCTGTCACAGAGAAGAGCATGAGCGTGTAAAATTCGCCGTCTGCCTTTACATACTTGCCCACGTAATCGTAGGATGCCAGGACCATCACCGCCGCGATAATCAGAAAAAGGATCTGAAAGAAGATAGCGTACTGGTCAACCACCAGCATGTTAAAAAATGCGTGATGGGAAACCGAGAAATCCAGTGTCAGCGCTTGCGTGATGGCAAAAGCTGCTGGAACAACCAGGCCGATCAAAGCCAACGACACTGTTACAATACGGCGTTTGAAAAGCAGGTCTACCATCATTACTACCAGTGCCAGCACCGTCAGACTTAACTCAGGTGCCAGCAGGTAGAGGTCATTTGCACTAATTGCTTGATTCATGGAAAATACTCCTTACCCCTTGACGACCACCTTTACGGGCGCAGGGCCGTACTGGCTACGTGCATGAGTTGGGCCAGGCTAGGGGTAATGACATCTATAAGAAACTTTGGATAGATACCGACAAACACGATGACCGCGGCTAGCGCGAAAAGCGGTATCGTTTCACGCAGGTTGGCATCAGGCAGCCAGTTCCACTTTTCATTGAACGGTCCGTAAAAGACCCGCTTGAGCATCCACAGCAGATAGGAGGCTGTCAAGATCATCGTGAAAACACTGATGGCTGTGATGGTCGCCCAGACCTGGAAACTGCTGGTGAAGACCATGTATTCCGCAACGAAACCGGCCAGGCCAGGCAGGCCAAGCGAGGCCAATCCCGCGAAGGTGAATAGTGTTGCCAGCATTGGCATCCTCTTCGCGACGCCACCAAAAGCAGCGATTTCGCGCGTATGAGCGTGGTCGTAGATCACACCTACGCAGAAGAACAACATCCCCGTGATGATACCATGGCTAAACATCTGAACGGTTGCACCTGTTATCGCCGCCATGCGGAACGCTATTGCGCCAGTGCCAGCCGCCGCCGCAACGCCGAGTAAGATGATACCCATGTGGCTGACACTGGAATAGGCAATCAGCTTCTTCATATCCTTTTGTACCAGGCAGATAGCGGCGCCATAGAGGATATTAATAGCGGCAATTACTGCTAACCAGCCCGCGAAATCATGGACGCCTTGCGGAAAGAGGGTCAAGCAGACACGAATCAACCCGTAAGCACCCATCTTCAGTAGTATGCCCGCCAGGATCACGCTCACCTCTGTTGGCGCATCAGTATGTGCATCCGGCAGCCAGGTATGGAAGGGGAACATAGGTATTTTGATAGCAAAGGCCAGGAAGATCAGCAGGAAAGTGAGCAGTTGCAAGCTCATCGTCACGCCTATCAGCGGAAGTTGGATACTCCCCATCAGCAAATGAGGCGTCGTATAGGGGCATAGCATGCTCGCTGTGATAGGACTTCCTGAAAGGCACTGCATGCTTGCCGTGAGGCCCCCCTCGCTGAAATACAGCACCAGGATGCCGATAAGCATAAAAACGCTGCCAAAGAATGTATAGAGCAAGAATTTCCAGGCCGAGTAGATACGTCCGGGCATGCCATGCTTTATCGTCTCACTGCCCCAGATACCGATGAGCAGGAACATCGGAGCTAGCTCAACTTCCCAGAAGAGGAAGAAGAGTAACAGGTCAAGTGCCATGAAAACGCCCATCACGCCTGCTTCCAGGACAAGCAACAATGCCATGTATTCCTTAACGCGCGTCTTCTCCCAGCCACCGATGACTGCCAGCACGGTCAGTAATGCGTTGAGGATGACCATGGGTAGGCTCAACCCATCAACTCCCAGGAAATAGTCGATCTTGAAATGTACGGTACCAGCCGTAAAGTCGATCCACGCGGTGTGGATAAAATCGGCTGGGTTATTGAGATCACCAAAGTGATATCCATTGGCGGCGATGCGAAAGAAAATTGCCATCGAAAGCACAAACGTTGCCGCGCTAAATGCCAGCGCCAGCCACCGTGCAATCGATTTTGGCGCGGCCAGTACCGCCAGTGCGCCGATCACCGGCAGTAGGATAATCCAGGTGAGATCATTCGTAAATATCACAGTTCTATCCTTCATTTCATCGCTGCTGACCGTAGGTAGGCGCGCTACAAGAGAGCGGTGTTGCATTGCAGCGATGGATATCAAGTCCTTATTTTACAACACTGACAAGCACAATAACGACCACTGCCAGTACCGCGAGACCGCCAAAGAAACCAAACATATAGGTTTGCACTTTGCCAGTTTCGACGTGACGTAGATCACTTCCAAGCGTCATCACGAGACGAGCCGTCCCGTTGACCAGGCCATCAATGATGTAGGTATCGAACGCCACGCAGATATGTGAGATGCCGAGCACCACATAGCGGACAAATAAGTCGTAGAGTTCGTCGATATAGTACTTGTGCAGGAGGATACGATGCAGCACCCGCAATAATGCATTGCCTTGTACAAAAGCATTGATCTTTGCCAGGTCAACGCGAGCGTAGAGCGTGTAGGCCCAGGCGAAGCCAAGCAGTGCCACAATCACCCCCAGCCAGGTCTTCCAGTCGCTCACAATCTCCACGAACTTCAGGCTAGGCGCTGTGGGATTGAGGTATGTGAAAAAACCAAACCAGTAACCGGCAATGACCGACGGGATAGCCAGCAGTATCAAAGGAAGGGTGATCGTCAAAGGAGACTCTTTTATTTCATCCTCTCCTACGCCACGATATATCCCTTTTTCCCCCCATAACCCACCCCAGCTACCGCCTTTCCCACCGAAGGCCAGAATATAGGCGCGCAGCATATAGAAGGCGGTCAAACCCGCTGTCGCCAGCGTTACCGCCCATAAGCCATAATTGCCATGGTCGTATGCGAGCGAGATGATCGTGTCCTTACTGTAAAAGCCCGCGAAAAAAGGGAAGCCTGAGATCGAAAGCGTGGCGATTAGCCACGTAATGGCGGTGATGGGCATATATTTTGCTAGCCCGCCCATCAGGCGCATATCCTGCACCTCTTTATGTGTCGCGTAGTGGAGCATGTGAATAACGCTCCCTGCACCCAGGAAGAGCAGCGCTTTGAAGAACGCGTGGGTGAAGAGATGGAACATACCAGGTCCCGCGCCGAAATCAGTACCAGCTACCCCCAGGCCGACGAACATATAGCCTAGCTGGCTGATCGTGGAGAAGGCCAGCACCCGTTTGAAGTCGGTCTGTACAAGGGCTATACTCGCCGCGAAAAGGGCAGTGATTCCACCAATCCAGGCCACCACCTGGAACGCTGCCGGGTCGGCTGCCGCGAAGAGCGGAAAAGTGCGAGCCACCATATAGACGCCCGCCGCGACCATGGTCGCGGCGTGAATCAGGGCGCTGACAGGTGTAGGACCCTCCATAGCCGTAGGGAGCCAGATATGCAGCGGAACTTGCGCAGACTTTCCGATTGCGCCACAGAAGACCAGGATCATAGCCAGGGTCAATAGCCCTTTGTCCATGCTCTGGACCTTTGTCGCCAACTGGCTGAACTCGAATGTTCCCGTATTGACGAACAGGATCATAATGCCGATGATAAAACCTACGTCACCAATACGGTTCACGATAAAGGCCTGAATAGCCGCGCTGGCTGGTTGAGGTCGATCTTC
>JBGQJX010000037.1:0-17199 GCA_041499255.1 Ktedonobacteraceae bacterium
CATAGTAGTAGAAGGCGGACAGTCGCAACGTCACATCCGACCAGTTCAACTCTAGACCAATAAATGTGTTACATAGCATTGGCATGTTTATCGCAAGATATGCAAGCAAGCAAAAACATTGACAATGCTGAGTGCGATCTGGTATATTTCTAACTAGATTACCAAGTTGTCATAACTATAAATTATGACAACTTGGTAATTAAGAAAAGGCTTCTTTGCTACAGCAATTCATTATGTTGTAGCAATGGTTAAGGTCCCCTGATTACAATATGAAAAGATCTAACTGTAAACGTTATCTTTTGAAAGAGGCACTCGCTGAACATTGGCGCGGATGGCTGACTGGCTACTTCCCCAACAGCCCTTCCGTTATAATTGAATGCATAGATATTCGATTATTTATGCATATTACCAATTGGTAAGCATTGGGATCACAGCAGGAGTTAATCCAGAGCCATGGATGAACAGAACGACCAAACGCGCGCACTTGCTCCTCGGGATGGAATCCCCAGCGATAGTGCGCGCTATGATGATGCGCTCAGCCGCCTGGGTGAGGCTGCCGAGTTCTATGTACGCGAGAGCGTTCTCGATGACTATCATCGCAAAAAGTCTGAGGGGACGAAGCAGGCACAGTATGACGATCTGGCAGTCTTCTCCCGATTTCTGGCTACGGCCGGGATCGAGCGAACGCCAGATGAGCTCTATAGTGACCCGCACGCCTGGGCGGGCATGAAGGCATCAACCGTGGTTCTCTTCCGCCAGTGGCTCTATTACAGCCAGCCTCCCGATATAGAGGGCAAACGCAGGGGCTACGCCGTCAGTTCCGTCAAGCGGTATTTGTCAACAATCAGACAATACTGCAAGTTGGCTTACCAAAGCGGTGTTATTTCCTCGGACGAATGGACACGCGTTGCGGTAGTGAAGGCCGATTCACGATCTGAGGGGGCCAATATCGATATCGAGCGTGAGAAAAAAGGCATTCACCCGCGTATTACAACGAAAAAAGTGTACGCCACTCCGCTTGAACCAGATGAAGTTTTCTCACTTCGCCATACCACCACTGATGCACCCAGGTACCGGGAACGCGATTACGTTCTCGCAGAGAGAGACGAATTGCTCATGTGTTTGCTCGGTGAACACGGACTGCGCGTCGGCGAAGTTGTAGCGTTAGATGCCAGAAGCATCAACGTGCGGAGAAAGACGATCGCGGTCAGTCGCCCAAAGTCGCATCGTCAAGATATACTCAGCCTTATGCCTGCCACACTCCTGGCGGCAGAAAAATACCTTCCCCTCGTAGCCAAAGCAGGGCCACTTTTCTTTGGCTACGAGGGGAAACGAATCACGCGCCAGGGCATTTATAAGCGTGTCCGGGAGTTGGGTGAGCTCGTTGGTATTGAACGCCTTTCTCCGCACGACTTACGCCACTATTGGACGAAAGATGCTTTCCTGAAAGGAAATCCTCTGAGCGTGATACAACGCTATGGCGGATGGGATAGCGGACACATGCCACTAAGATATGCGCAGGAATATGGTGTCGAGATTACAGGTTTACATGTCAGTACCGAATCAAAGGGTACAGAGGATGAGAAGGTGTAGAGTATTATGACAACATTAAAAATACAAGCTAATTGGCAGGTAATTGCTGAGGAGCTGAATAGACAGCTACGCTGCTAAAAGAAGCTTCGACGCCGTTTGATGAATTGCCATTCTGTACAAACAGGGCTATTTGACCAGTGGTGTAGTCGGTATCAACGACAGAATTGATGTAACTCCCGTTGATAAGTAATACTAGCACTGAACCTTTCATCGCCACCGTGACGTTATTTTGCTGCCCAACGGGTCGCAGGGCCATTGTTTTGGTTTGACCGACAAGTGCCTTTATCTGAGGAGTATTGTTCGTGTCCAATAATTCTTTACTGATTGCATAGCTGCTATCCCCAAAGAGATCAACGCGATAATCATGATCAAGATTACTATCGCCACGAACATAGAGTCCCACACTATCATCATTATTCGCCTGAAGAAGAGTGAATGAGACAGTGAGCATAAAATCGTCATAGAGAGCATCGGTAGGAAGACTCTCGGTCAGAATTCCATGATTGGCATCAGCTAAAGTCAAGGTACTATTATGAATTGAGCGGGTATAACCGGGGACACTGCTAAGAGACCATCCCTTACTAGTATTGGCAAAATTGTCGGAAAACAGTGGTTGAGATTCTGTAGATGTGGTTAAATTTGGCGTGAGAGTGGCATTGATAGCTGTTGCTTGCGCGTTATTTCCAACGATTTTCGTGTCTGTGGTGGATGACCGTTGAAAGAAAAAAGAGTACCTACTGGTGATAAGCGCTAACAGTAAACATATGGAAATTACGCTTAATCCAGCAATGATACCCTTTAATTTGTATTTACTTACCATAGAGAAGACTCTGTGCTATCTCATACTTATCCGTTGACAAGAATGAATGATTAACTGGGTAGATGATCGGGCGCTGGATAGACAGTGACATGGCTGAAAGAAGCCTGCGCGCCATTTGATGATTGACCGTTTTCGACAAATAGCTCAATTGTGCCGCTGGTGTAGCCATTATTGTCACTAATGGAACTGACCACCTTATTGTTAATTAGCACAACGATCTTTGGTCCTTTGACGATCACTGTTAATATATTTTGCCGACCGACCGGATTAATGGAAGAAGAATTAGTCGGGCTTACCAGGAAAGTATCCTTATTGGAATTAGCAAATATTTTGACGATATCAAAAGAATTATCTCCAAATATATCAATGAAATAGCCCTGACTAAGGCTGTTATCGCCTCTTACATAAAGACCTACACTGTCATTTTGATCAGCCTTTAACAGTGTAAAGGTAGTTGTCACCACAAAGTCACTATAGGTAGCGGATACGTTGTTGCTGGCGGGAATAGCCATATCTAAGATTTTATGGTTGGCATCAGCCAGTGTCATCGTATTATTACTTATGGTACTGCTGTATCCAGACGCACTTGCAAGCCCCCAACCTCTGGTGTTATCTGCAAAATTATCAGAAAACAAAGGTTTTGCTCCATTCGTGATAAATGCGAGCGTATCATTGCTTGCTCCATGAGAATTACTTCCCGTGCTTTTCACAAAGAAGAAAATGCTGCCTCCGATTACCAGGAGTAGCAACGCAACAACTCCAACGACGAGCACAATGTTCGGTTTTTTTCTACGCCGGGGAACCTGGACGAAGTCTCCTGGGAACGGCTGCGTTGGTGACTGTTCTCCAGATGTTTCTTGTGCGTTGTTGGGTTCAGTCAACATTGACAGAGTAGACGAATAGCCTGGCGCAGTATATTCTGAAGCATTACCATAATTGAAGCTATCGGAAGGTGCTGGTTCGATGCTAGATAGTTGATCAGGTATTGAAGATCCTAGGGTAGGTAATGGTGCAGAACGCGTCGGGCCTGTCACCGTCTGTTCCGTGAAACGAGTGTCGCAATTACTGCAGAACATCTCAGATGGAGAGAGTGGTACACCACATTTTGGACAGATACGATTGAGTGATCCCATTTTTTACGTTCTCCTGATCTATAGTAGGAATATAGCAAACGCTGCAGCATGCTTCCAGGTGTAGATAAGCAATCTCGAATGCATTGTAATACAAGTCCAGGGTATTATACTCTTTTGTAGAACCCTGAACAACTTACTAAGACGATAGGCCTGCTACAATAAGAAAGGAATCAATATGACTATGCTGGCAGCAATGTTTTATGGCCCGATGGATGTGCGCATGGAGGAGAGGCCAATCCCCAGACCTGGGGAGGGTGAGGTTTTAATAAAAGTTGCTGCTGCAACGACGTGCGGGACTGATATCAAAACCTTTCGCAGGGGACATCCTTTGCTCTTCCAACGGGTACCGGCTGGTTTCGGCCATGAGGTTGCCGGGGTTATCGCGGCGGTAGGTAAAGATGTGGCAGGGTTTCATGAAGGGGATAGCGTGGTTGCGGCGAATTCGGCCCCGTGCCAATATTGTTTCTACTGTCGGCATGGTCGCTATAGTTTATGTGAGAATCTTCTGTTCCTGAATGGAGCTTACGCGGAGTATCTCCTGGTTCCTGAGCGTATTGTTCGGCAAAACCTCTATAAGCTTGAGCCAGGTACTTCATTTGTTGCCGCGGCCCTGACTGAACCGTTGGCCTGCGCTCTCCATGGTATTGCAGGCAGTGACATACATTCTGGTGATACTGTTGTGGTGGTTGGTGCTGGTCCACTCGGACTATTACTGACGGCAGTAGCCAAACTGCACAATGCACGTGTGATTATCACAGGGCGAGGAACTCAACGACTTTCTCTAGCCCATGATTATGGTGCAGATGTGGTTGTTGATATAAACGACATGTATTTCCAAGAACAAGAAGAGGTTGTACGCTCGTATACAGATGAACAACGTGGTGCAGACGTGGTTGTTGAAGCAGTAGGATCTCCAGAAACCTGGGCGATGGCGGCCAGGATGACTCGTCCGGGGGGACTTGTTAATTTTTTTGGAGGGTGCTCATCTGGAACCGAGGTATCTATTGATACACGCTCTATGCACTATGGAGAACTCACGGCAAAAGGTACTTTTCACCACACACCAGCATATTTTCAACAGGCGTTAGAGCTTATAACTGGTCACTATATTGACGTTGAGGCGCTGGTTACAGCCCGCTTTCCTTTAGCTTCCACCCTCGAGGTTTTTGACCTGCTACTACGAAAGCAGGGAATTAAGTATGCGCTGATTCCTGCGTTGTTTGAGCTGTCCCCGACAAAGACAACAAGCCTTGAGTAATCATCTGGCTATACATATCTATCACTTCTTGTACTGTGAGGCGGCCACTGGGGCGAAACCATGTGGATACCTCCGTACACATGGCAATGATGGCATATGAAGAAACCTTCACATCACTTTCGCGGAAGACGCCTCGTTCCATGCCGTCTCGGAGCAGGTCTTGAAGAAGTGACTCATAATGATCGCGCATCGATAGAATGTAACGGCGATTATCACCTTCAAGAGCCCGAATCTCAGTATCAATGATGAAAAACTCGCTCTTGTAGGTGGTATGTAAGCGGATATGGTTTGTTATGGCCTGGTGGAGCCGAATGAGAGGGTCGCGTTGTTCATGTAAAATGCGTTCCAGATTGGCGTTCAATTGTCGCATATGGGTTTCCATGATTTCAACGAGTAAAGCCTCTTTATTGGCATAATGGTAATAAATACTTGCCGCCTGGATACCCGTTATCCTCGCAATATCACGCAGAGGAGCTGCATGGTAACCGTACTCTGCAAACAATTGCACCGCGGCTGCAAGAATATTTTCCCTCACGGAGCGGCCTTCTTGTCGCATTTTTTCTACCAGTTTCTTCTGTGCCATGCTGCTATTTTAGCAGAAATATGGCAGCATGAACACCTTTTGAGACAAACTCCTACACGGCAGTGCGAGATTTACGCTGTTTTTCAGTCTTTATAACAGTTGTACCAATAGCGCGTCCCACCGTTATAGGAGCTTCAAGTACATCGGCAGCTGAGTCACTGATATCGCGCCTCGCCATAATAACTTTCTGCGCTTCAAATTCCATGCTCCGTGAGGTACGTCCAATTTTAGTAATACGTCCGGTGACCTCGATAAAGTCCCCCGCGTATAGTGGCGCCAGAAACTCGATATTCTCATAGCTGACCAACAGACCTTCGTCACCATCACAGAGAATGGCCAGTTCGGTGGCCACATCACCAAAAAGCGAGAGCATATGTGCTCCATTGACGAGCTGCCCTCCATAATGTGCGTCACTTGCACTCAGTCGTACTCGAATCGCGGATGTATATTGATGAGGATTCTCCATACTTTATCTCCTTCTCTTCATTCTACCAGCCTAACAAACGTTCGTTAGATCGATTGATTATGTGCACCCTTACATGTTGGTTGGGTACGTACTTAGTATGCCTAAAAAGCTTGGGAAACGCAAGGATGGTATCTGTCGCCTTCTATAGTGTATATTCAGAAAACATCGACTTTCATACATGTTCATGCTATAATTCCCATATATTTAACCTCTCCTTTTGCTTCTCACAGGTAGATTCTAACTACAGAAAGGAGGTACCACGGAACTAACTTCCCTCTAGTTTACACTCTTATTGGTGAACATTCTTGACGTTATCCACAGATTTATCGAGGAGGATAATTCATGGCAACAGTTGAAAAGCGGGGATACTTCACGGGCTGGACGCTCAAAAAAGAGGGTGTCATTGCACCTGATGAGCGGCTTCCCTGGGGACAGACCATTTTTGTCGGCCTCCAGCATGTGCTGGCCATGTTTGGAGCGACGGTCCTTGCTCCGATTATCATGGGTTTCGATCCCAACACCGCAATTTTCTTCTCGGGTATCGGGACACTCATCTTCTTTCTCGTGGTTGGAGGTCGCGTTCCCAGCTACCTCGGATCAAGCTTCTCCTTCATTGCCGTGGTCATTGTCGCATCAGCCTACTCGGGAAAAGGAATTAACACTCATATTGATGTCGCCCTGGGAGGTATAATCGCGGCCGGTGTCGTCTATGCCATTATTGGTGTTATCGTGATGTTTGTTGGCTACAGGTGGATTGAATACTTGATGCCACCTGTGGTTACCGGTGCAGTTGTAGCGGCAATCGGCCTGAATCTGGCTCCAGTTGCAATTGGTAATGCTGCTGCCAGTCAATTTGATACATGGATGGCGATCGTGACCGTGATTGCTGTTGCTGCTGTGGCAGTCTATCTGCCAGGGCCATTGCGTCGCCTCCCCATTTTGCTTGGCGGTATCATTGGTTACATCGTTTACTTGATTTTTGCCAATGGTTTTGGTTTAGGCAAAGCCATTGACTTTACGAGTCTTTCGAGTGCTGCGTGGATTGGCTTACCAAACTTTACAGCGCCAAGTTTTCACGCGGACGCTATGGCACTCATTGCTCCTGTCGCGATCATTCTTGTCGCAGAAAACCTTGGGCATGTCAAGGCGGTTGGGGCGATGACCGGCCGTAACCTGGATAAATATCTTGGGCGGGCTTTTCTTGGTGATGGGTTGGCTACCATCGTTTCCGCATCAGGTGGTGGCACAGGTGTCACGACCTATGCTGAGAATATTGGGGTGATGGCGGTGACACGCATTTACTCTACACTCATCTTCATCATAGCTGCCGTCGTTGCTATCCTTTTGGGCTTCTCGCCAAAATTTGGGGCGCTGATCTATACAATCCCAGCAGGCGTACTTGGTGGACTTGCCATTGTGCTCTTTGGATTAATCGCCGCAACTGGAGGCCGCATCTGGGTGCAGAACAGTGTCGACTTCTCAAAGAGTCGCAATCTGATAACTGCTGCAGTTGCACTCATACTGGGAGCTGGCAATTTCGTGTTGAATATTGGATCCTTCTCTATTGGTGGTATTGGGACAGCGACGTTTGGAGCAATCATTCTGTACCAAATCTTGCGAGAACGGGGTACTGAGCCTGAAGAGGCGGCAACTGCCGATGCGGCTGTGAATATCGAGCCAGGTGGTGGTGGGGAGTTAGAGGCAGGCGCTGGAAAGTAGAGTAGGGTGGAAATAGGCCAGCCTTCTTAGTTTACAGAAGGCTGGCTTTTATAGTGGATCTCTATTCGTAATAGTATCTGGAGTTGTACCATGTCACACTATACTTTAGCCTCTGAACTGACGGATGAGTATATTTCTACTGTATGGAAAGATCTTCCACGGTATATACGACCCACCTTACTATTACCCAGTGAGGCACTTTCTGCCCAGCTTGGTTGTGACCTGACAATTGCCAGCGAAACTTTTCAATTTACCGGCAGTTTCAAGTTCCGAGCCGCTTATAATCTTCTTTCGCGCATTCCCCAACAACAGGTTGTGGCTGCCTCTTCGGGCAATTTTGGACAGGCAGTTGCTTATGCTAGTAAATTATTGGGGAAGCGATGTATCATCACCATGCCAGATACATCAGCCCGAGTGAAGGTCGGGGCTGTCCAATCTTACGGAGGGATAGTTGATTTAATCGATGTCCGAAAAGTCAGTCGTATTGAACGCATGCGACAATTACTTGATGAGCATCCTGGGGCATTTGCTGCACCGGCTTTCGATGACTATCGCGTGGTTGCTGGTAATTCGACTCTGGGCAAGGAGATTCTCAATGCTGCTAATTTCGACATGATTGTCGTCCCTATTGGTGGGGGTGGTCTCTCCTCAGGGCTAGTTGTGGCGCGTGATTACTTGCAAGCAAATACAAAAATTATTGGAGCAGAACCTCAATCGGGAAACGATGCCGCTCGCTCTTTGCGCAGCGGGCAATTGCTCTCCAATGAACAGGAGCCTGCCACTATAGCAGATGGAGCACGTACGTTGAGCCTTGGCCATCTCAACTGGGAGATACTGAAAAAGGGTTTGACTGATATTGTCGAGGTACCAGATTCACAGATATTAGATGCGTTGCGGTGCTTTTTCCTGTATGTCAATCTCAAAGTTGAACCAACAGGGGCCCTTGCACTTGGTGCCATACTTACCCAACCGGAACAGTTTTATGGGAAACGTGTGTGCTGTGTGGTCAGTGGAGGGAATGTTGATCCTGCCGTGTATGCTAAGGTATTGTTGGAAAACTGAAGCCGCAGACTCATACTTAAAGAAATACAGAGGCAACAGCGCCCGCCGTTGCCTCTGTATTTCTAATCTTATTTTTTTATGATTGTGGTGGATATATCACAAGGTTTGAGAAGGTCACCTGGGCGCCTGGCGTCGTATTGGGTAGATTTGAAACAAAGAGGGCGATTAATCCACTGCTGTAAGTATTGTCCGTCACAATCTTCAACGTCTGTCCGTTGACGACGAAGGTCATCGTTGGTCCCTTTGCGCTGATGGCAATATGATTCACATTTCCTTGCTTTTGTATAACAGGAGATTGTGAGTATTTTACAAGGAAGGAGCTTGTAGATGTTCCAGTACCGTCTACGGTCCCTTTGTATATGGCAAATGTCCCATCGCCATAGAGCTCAAAACGATAATAAGTGGCGATATCAAATGTCTGGTTGGAGGCACCCCGGAAATAGATGCCATATCCGTCACTCTGGGTTCCTTTTGAAAGGTTGGCATCAACTGTGAGGAAGAAATCGTTAAAGTTTCTCCCACCCGGGATCAACTCAGAGAATAGCTTATTATTGTCGTCCTCCAAAACCATAGAGCCATTGCCAACCTTAACTGAAAATTCTCCTGGCTTGCTTGTCAGATCCCAACCAGCATTGTTATTTTGAAAGGGGTCGCCAAACAGAGGTTTCCCTTGAGGAATAGGGGTGGGGGCGACAGTGGACGATGTCTGGGTTGTTGAGGTAGTAGACTGATGCTTCAGATAGACATATCCACCAATGCTTCCCCCGACAACGACGAGCAGAATGATCACAATGGTGAGGATCATGCCAACTTTTGGACGGTTGCTGCTTTCTTCTGTCTGCTGTGTATAGTCACCGGATCGATATCCATTCATAGCTTGCGGATTTGCGAAACCAGGTTGTTGATAACCATTCATGGGTGGTTGTTGGGCAAAACTGCCATTCTGAAGGCCATTCATATTATCTGGCTGAAAGCTCCTTGTCGAAGGGAACAAAGAAGCCTGTGGGTAAAAGGGTTGCTGAGGTGCCTGGGCTCCAAAGAAATTGTTGGAATTAGGTTGTTGGTCTGGGGTGCCAAAAGGTGTATTGCTGCCGCCTGTCGGATATTGATTTGGCGGCCCGTATGCTTGTTGTGGAGTGGAGAAGCTATTCAATGCATTATTTGAGGGAAGCTGAGTTGGAGATTGTCTCCATGGTTGTCCTCCTGGCTGAGCTGTGCTAGATGGAGCGCCACCCCATGGCATACCAGAAGGCGACTGTGTAGAAGCATTATTTGGTTGAGACGGAGTATTGACCATTCCACAGCTGTTGCAATATACCTCGTTCGGGGGTAGTGGTCTACCACATCGCTGGCAGAGTTGAGTAGGGGTACTGCCGTAAGGTGGATAGGTTGAGGACATAGAAAATCCCTCCAATAAAACCAGTTGATACGTCCTGACAAGTGTTTGAAGTCCATCGCTGCAACTCTGCTCTCTTGTAGCGCTTCTGCTTTCAGTCGCAGTGATGCAAAAAAGTATCTCATATTACTTTTTGAACGTCTACGGGCATAGTATTTTTGGTTAAATTCGATTCAATTTCTCCGAGCAATACTACACGTTCTGTGATTCTGCAAGTAACTCGTAGACTCTACATGGATGTAATGGCATCTCAAGAACACGTATGCCAAATGGAGATAGAGCGTCATCGATGGCTGAGGCAAAGAGTGCAGGCACCGGAATGACGCCTGCCTCGCCGGCCCCCTTCATACCAAGGGGGTTGAGTGGCGATGGTGTTTCGATGTGATCAACGGCGATAGACGGTACTTCCGCTGAGGTCGGAATAAGATAGTCCATGAAGCTGGCATTGATAAGTTGTGCTTCTTCGTTGAAAACGAGCCGTTCAAAAAACGCGCCACCAATCCCTTGTGCGACACCGCCATGTACCTGTCCTTCGACTACCATGGGATTGATAACCCGTCCGCAGTCGTGTACTGCCGCATATTTCACAAATGATACCATGCCTGTTTTTGGATCGACTTCGATAATTGCGCCATGTACTCCACTGGCAAAGCTGGCGTGTGCAGGACTGTAAAACTCTGTTGCCTCGAGGCCTGGTGCGCCACGCTCGGGAGGTAAGGCTGGTCCAGGACGGGGGCCTGCCAGTTTTATGGACATCAGCTTGCGGGCGTTCTCACCGTAAGAGTAGCGCAGTGGGTTTGCGGAAATGGCTAGCTGCCCCAGAGTAAGAGAACGATGTGGGGCATCCTTGACGAAGACTTTGCCATCGGCAATTTCGATATCGTCAGGCGCGGCTTCAAAAAGGTCTGTCGCGACTTTTATAGCCTTTTCTCGTACTTTGACGGCGGCTAGATGAAGGGCTGAGCCGGCAATAGTGGCAGCTCGGCTGGCAAAGGTCCCAACTCCCCAGTTGAATGCTTGTGAATCTCCTTCGGTAAGCAGAACATCGCGGGGATGTATTCCCAGTTGGTCAGCTATAATTTGAGCAAACGTGGTGGTGTGTGCTTGCCCTTGCGAGCTGACGCCTGTTGAAGCAAAAACTCGGCCATCCGACTCCACCCGTACATTGGCTCCCTCATATGGGCCAATCGATGTACCCTCAACGTAATAGCCGATGCCGATACCTAAATAGCGCCCCTGCTGGCGTGCTTCGGTCTGTTTCTGTGGGAAGTTATCATAGTCCAGCATTGCTTTCAGTTTATCGAGGCCAGCCTGGTAGCTTCCGCTGTCATATCTGGTGGGGCCACCATCCTGGTACACCAACCCAACATCCCAGGGGAACTCTTCTGGCTGGATAAAGTTGTGTGAACGAACTATGCAGCGGTCCATCTGGAGTTCGCGGGCGATGCGATCCATGATACGCTCCATAACGAAGACGGCCTGGGGGCGACCTGCGCCACGGTAGGGACTTACCGGGACTTTGTTTGTGTAGAGGACAGTAAATTCACTGTAGTAATGTTTCAGGCGGTATGGCCCGGGCAGGCTACAAGCAGTGATAATTGGCACAATGATACCATAGGGTGTGTAGGCCCCTGTATCATGGAGAAATGTGTCACGGACAGCGAGAAGCGTTCCCTGGTCGTCAAAGGCGTACTCAACTTCATGAAGCTGGCCGCGTTCCTGATTAGAAGAGGTGAAGTTTTCTCGTCGGTCCTCAATCCACTTTACGGGTTTCCCCAGGTGGATTGCTGCAAACGGCGTGAGGATCTCTTCTGGATAGAATAGCATAATTTTTGCGCCAAAGCCGCCACCTACGTCAGGTGCAACGACCCGTACTTTGTGTTCTGGAAGATGGAATATTGCAGCCAGGCCATTGCGTAGGGGGATTGGCCCCTGTGTGGAGATCCAACAGGTAAGCATACTCTCGTGGGCTTCCCAGCGCGCAAGTACACCTCGGCCTTCCATTGGCATAGGAGAACCGCGTTCGATACGCATTGTTTCGCGGATGGTATGTGGGGCGGTGGCAAATATACTATCCGGGTCGCCAACGCTTTGTATGAAATGGGCTGCGACATTGCCAGGGACATCTGCATGGACAAGGGGTGCAGGGTCACCCGCACTATGTCCGAGGGCTACCTCAAGGTTATGTATGACGGGGAGAGACTCGTATTCAACGTCTATAAGTTCCAGTGCATCTTCAGCAATGTAGCGGTCATCCGCGACGACAAATGCGACTGCTTCGCCTACATAGCGTACCTCTTCAAGTGCCAGAGGCAATTGTGTGCGAGGTTGTGTGAGGGCGCTATGTGGGATAAGCAGTGGAGATGGCTCAAGCACTTCGCCCAGGTCTTCAGCGGTGAGCACGAGGTGGATGCCTGGTAATTCGCGAGCGGCACTCGTATCAATACTGAGGATACGCGCCCGAGCATGTGGACTACGTAGCACTGCAGCATGTAGTGTGCCGGGTAGATCGATATCGTCAACGTAGTTGCCCTTGCCACGAAGGAGGCGTGGATCTTCCGTTCGCTGGACAGAGGCACCGAACCACCGTGTTGCCATTAGCTGACCTCCTTTTGGGCTTCTCGCAGACGTTCTGCTGCAAGTTGGACTGCTTCTACGATATGCTGATAACCTGTGCAGCGGCAAAGATTTCCTGAAAGCTCATGGCGAATCTCTTGTTCATCAGGGTTGGGATTCTCATGAAGCATGGCGTGGACAGTTATGATGATACCGGGAGTACAGAAGCCACATTGTAGGCCGTGCTTCTCTTGAAAGGCCTGTTGGATTGGATGTAATTCACTGTTGGTGCCAGCCATACCTTCAATGGTCGTTAGTACCATGCCGTTGACTTGAACGGCGAATATGAGACAGGAGCGTACAGCTTCTCCATTGAGCAACACGGTACAACAACCACAGACACCATGTTCACAACCTACATGTGTTCCTGTCAGGTGAAGTTTGTAGCGGAGAAAATCCGAAAGGAGCATGCGCACGGGCACGTGTTGTTCGTAGAGATGACCATTGACAGTCACAGAAATGAGTAGTTTCTCACTGAAGGTGGAAGTTTCTTCTTGTTCTTGCATTGTAGCCTCCGCGGTCCGATAAGCCGGCCTCTACCTGGTGCGACCTCAGGGTCGCCCCTAGAATGTCCGCCGTGCCCAGGCGGCTCGTAATACTCGTTTAGTGATTTCCCCAGTGAGCGTGCGACGGTAATCGACGGTGGCATGGACATCTTCCATATTGTCACTGACCACGGCTCGCGCTATCTCAGCCGCTCGTTCAAGGGTTTGTTCATCCAGTTGTGTGCCAATGAGGATGTTTTCGACTTCGCGCGCACGTATGGGAGAACCGGATATCCCGAGATAAGAGATGTGGGCGAACATGCAGTGGTCGTCCAATCCCGGGGTGATTACTGCGGCGGTGCCTACTAAGGCGTAATCACCTGAACGTCGTGCGAATTCCATGAAGGCCCAGCCTGATTGCGGGGTAATCCATGGGAAACGTACCTCTGTCAGCATTTCCCCAGGACTCAAGGCCGTTGAGAGATAGCCGGTAAAGAATTCTTCCGCTTTCATGACGCGCTCACCATGAATGCTTTGTGCTACTGCTTCGCCATTGAGGCATGTGAGGAGAGCTGGTAGCTCGGCAGCGGGATCGGCGTGAGCTATGCTCCCAACAATGGTACCGCGATTGCGTATCTGCATATGGCCGATGTGTTTGATGGCCTCAATGAGTAGTGGGTGCCGTTCTTTCACAAGAGGGGCACGTTCTGCTTGCCGTTGGTGCACAATTGCGCCTATCGCTAAGTAGCCGTCTTCTGGTTCGATGTAGTTGAGTTCGGAAATAAGGTTGATATCAATAATGTATGCTGGTGCGGCTAGTCTCATGTTGAGCAATGGGACCAGGCTCTGTCCCCCCGCCAGCACCTTGACATCTTCTCCATATTGGTCAAGAAGAGCAAGCGCTTCGTCTAGCATATCAGGAGCGCAATAGCGAAATCGCGGTGGTTTCATGACGGTGCCACCTTCCTCGTTCCTACAATAGATATTGATACATCCTGGTCACGGATAGTGCTTTGAATGCTGTTAAGAAGGTTTATGTAGCCTTCTCAGGAATAAGCATAAGAGTAGTAGGATATTGCGGTTCTGTCAAGCCCCTTTATAGGCGGAATCAGGTACAGAGCTTATCCCCTGTTTTTCCAGGATAGAGATGATCTTGGGAAATTTCAATGCTCTCTATTTTTAGCGTATTACCGAGCAAATTGCTCGATAATTTTTGAGGTTGACAAGACGGTGTTCTCTGGTTTTGGTGTGGTTGTAGTTGGGGTTACATAGTTAATGACTATATGAAATTCTATATCCACAGCTTTGGACGACGCTTTATTGGCCCAGTGCTACACATCAGGTATCACCAGGGGCAGAAACGATGCTGGAAGAGGTGATGAAGCAGCGGCACATTGGGGAATTCAATTTGCCTGACAACCTGATTTACAACCAGGCAGTTTTAGAAACGTTTCTGAAACGCTCTGCAAGGTATTCTGAATGTAAGCCAGGTAGCACAAGGCCCTAGGGGTTATGCTGCGGAGCACTAACTTAGCCTGCTGAGATATATGATAGAATTTGACCATGAATCCGCAACAGAGAATAAGAAGTATAATCGCTTGATAGATACCGATTTGAAAAGGTGATAGTAGGGTTATACTAATGTGTTGGGTACAGAGAGGTCGATCATCTATCATACTTATCAGGAGGGAGTCTCATGCCAAAGGTGGCGCATTATAATGCTAACCTGGTCTGCGGCGCACCTTGATTATGAACTGCGCGCTCCTCATGGAGGTATGGTGATGAGTGATGAGTATGGAGCAAGAGCGGCCTGAATGGTTGGATTGGCTGAGTCAAGGGATCGCCTTCATGTTTGTGGGCAAGGCCGCTTCCTGCCTGGTACGTCGAGAAAGCAAACAGCGTGGCGGCTTCTACTGGTATGCGTACCACAGAAAAGAGGGTAAACTCATCAAAAAGTATGTCGGCAAAGCCGTAGATGTAACGCTCGCCAAATCCGACGCTTCGTCTCTCACCCTGATGAGGCGCTTGCCTGGGTCATCGACTTTTGAGACCGTGGGGGCAATACATTCGTACACTCACAGAGGGTAAAATGAAAGGAGACGTTTTAGCAGAGGGAAAGAGCAGGGAAAGCCACTGCGCAAAAAGAAGATCTCCCATCAAGCAGTCAAGCGCATCTTGCGACCAGAGATCACCCATTGTTTGGAGTGTCACCAGAAGCTCCAACGGTGCGTGACGATTTCCGATCGCATGATTATTACCCTCAAGCAAGTCATTCGACTCGTGCATTGTGGGTATCGATGTCCACACCCAGACTGTTCCGGACGAAAAACGCTCTATCGAAGTGCAGAGGCAGATGCGTTGGCATTAGCGGGTTTTACGTTTGGATTGGATATTGTCCTGCTCGTCGGACATCTGCGCTTGAGAGAGCACAAAACCGTCGATGAAATTCATCAGGCTCTTTCGCAGCAGTTAGCCCCTCTCGACCAAACGATCTCGCGCAGAGAAATCTTGTTTCTCTTTGAGGCCTATACGGCCTTGTTACGGGCAGGAACGGAAGTCTATCATGATGAAGCCTGGAAAGAGCAAGTCCGCAAGAATACAGGAATAGTGCTCTCCATCGATGGCATTCAGCCCGAGAAGGGGAACGAAACCATCTACTTGATACGTGATGTCTTAACGGGCAGAATCCTCACTGCAGAAAATGTCACGGAGAGTACGAAAGAACGCTTGAAACAGCTTCTCGCTCCTGTAGTTGCACTGAAGTTGCCAGTGATCGGGGTGATCAGCGATGCTCAACCCACCGAATTACAAGCCGTGGCTGAATTATGGCCTGGTGTGCCCCATCAAATTTGCCAATTTCATGCCATTCGTGAGGCAGGACGCCTGATTTACAACGCCGATCATCGCGTGAAGACCGATATGCGCATCCGCATGCAAGAAAGAACGCATGCCTATCGTCACCATCTGCACCAACGTCTGCGAGAAGCCGAGGAGCAAAAGGACGAGGAAGAGCAAGAAATCACCCAGTTGCGCATTCTGGAGGAATATGCGGCGATGGTGGAAGGAGCCTTAAATCTCGAAAGTCACCCTCCTTTCCAGTATGGCGGACTGGTCATGGAAGAAGCGTTGACCAAGATACAGGCGAGCTTAGAGAAGCTCGAAAAAGGGGGGGAGCAGTGAACCAAGCGTGCAAAAAGCGTCTTGCCCGCCTCAAGACCATTGTGAGCCTGTATGAGGAGAAAAAAGCACTTCTTGCTTCTATCAAGAGCATGTACGCATGGGTTGTAGAAGCAGAACACATTTTTGATGGATCATGGGCTAGTCAAGTAGAAGAGATCAGTAATGCAGAAGTCGGGAGGCGGTTTGATGCCTATTTGCAGCGTCTCTCCCACTTTGTCGAAGCGGAAGCGCGAACTGAAGACGAGAAATTCCGTTTAAGCCATCTTTTGAAGGTGTTCACGCATTTGAGGCCAGGACTGGTTCACTGTTACGATCGGACCGATTTTCCTCGGACCAATAATGACAGGGAACGGACGATTCGTGCTATTAAAATGCATTACCGTCGCATCAGTGGCCGAAAAAACTGGAATAATTATCTGTTGAGGTATGGACGCTGTGTCGCCTATCAAGAATGGTGGATGCATCAACCTGATGGAGAAGCTCAACTGCAAGCTCGTTTACAACAGCGAGCCTCTTCTTCATGGAGACAGGTCCGACAAGAGACCCGTCAGTGTCATCTCGAGCAGCTCAACCGCTTTCGCTTTCGTCATCGCCCTGTCGAATATCTTACTGCATTACAGATGCGGTGGGAGCAAACCGTTAGTACGTGAGTATTGCCCCCACGGTTTACATAGCCCTGGAAATCTGAGTGGCGTGAGACCCTGACAAGGCATTCGCCTCGCTTTCCGTTCATGCTCCTCAAGATATTTCATCACCGAACGCGCCATCCGCGCTGGTGAGAGTTCCACCGAATATCACAGGAGCATCACAAAGGAATTCATCTTTTGCTCTTGCCTCCATTTCCTCTTGACAGTCATCTTGGATCAGGGTAATATATTAACCAGGTAG
>JBGQJX010000038.1:0-16843 GCA_041499255.1 Ktedonobacteraceae bacterium
CCATATGGCGTACCTCCCAGTGTCAGCCCGCTTGGTCCTAGTTCAATAGGCATGGACCCGAAAGTCTCTGCCGGACTGGGCTACCTGGTCCCAATTGTCGGGCTCATCTTTTTCTTTATCGAGAAGCAGAATCGCTTTGTGCGTTTTCATACGTTGCAAGCAGTACTGCTGGCCGTTAGCGCATTCGTGCTCTTCTTCGTGGTCTTTTTTGTCGGTATTGCTCTGGCTTTCGTAAACAGCAACCTGGGAGGTTTGATTCTTGGCCTGGGCTACACCGTGATCCCGATTTTATTGTTCGTAGGCTGGCTGATAGCGATAATCAACGCTTTCCAGGGTAAAATCTTCAAGTTGCCATTGATTGGCGACCTGGCCCAGCGATGGTCCAGTTCAGGTATTACTGCTATGTAGGTGAGTGGCGCGATGATCAGGATGATCACAGGCGAGCCGGATTGATCACAGACGTCTTTTTTTAGGGCGACCCAAGGGTCGCCCCTACAATACGTTTGTCGCTTCATGGTCGTGAAGCGGCGGTGGGAGTCGCTCTGTGGTATAGTAGAGGCGATTTCTTGTGGGTGTTGTTTCCAGGGAAGACAGAGAGGCATTCTCCTCAAATTACTAGAGAGTCGCCGTTCGTTAGCAAAGTTTTGAGAGCGGTGGATTGCTCTCTCTAACTTTGGAGGAGTCAAACACGTAGTATATAATGAGGGCGATAAATCAGGGAGAAGGATATACTACCATGGGACAGGATCAAAACGCGGAGAACGAATATAGAACCGGTTATGGTGGCTATGGTCGCTACACAACACCACAGCAACCCGGAGGTGCCTCCGGTGGGCCGCAAAGTGGTCAGAGCGGCACTCAACAAAGCGGCGCTCAGCAGAGCAGCCAGCAGCAGGGAGGCTATCAGCAGTCATCTTACGATCAGCAGTTCCAGCAACAGGAGTACACGGAAAGTACTTACCAGCCGCCGATTAGCGCGGCACCAGCGATGAGCGCGCAAGGTCCCACCTCGACACCTTTGAGCGCTAGAACTGAGGCCATACTGGGTTACGCGCTATGGTGGCTAGGCGGCCTGGTATTCTTTGTGATAGAGAGAAAGAATCGTTTCGTGCGTTTTCACGCTGCTCAATCGTTGATCTTTTTCGGTGGCGTTTCTTTGTTACTGGAGATTTTGTATCTGATCGGCATCATTCCCTTGATTGGTCCTCTTTTGGGTGTCCCTATCTCTTTTATTAGCACGATCATTACGAGTGTTGCTGTTGTCACCTGGCTTTTCTCGATGTTCCTGATGTATCGCGGCAAAAATTTCAGAATACCCGTTATCAGCGGCTACGCGGATAGCCTCGTCGATAGATTTACTTCAAAGAAGAAAAAGAGTACCAATTAGCAACGCGGCGGCAGCTACAAAATTGCCTCCCTTCTCTCACTATGCTATACTTGGCCTCGAACAGTGAGAAGGGAGTATTTTTATGGCACAAGACACCTCAAACATGCAAAATCCATTTATCGTGGGAGAGCGCATTTACCTGCGACCATTGGAGCCTGCACAAGACAATCACCTGTATTCAACCTGGATGAATGACGAAGAGATTCGCCGTTATTTTTCTATTTACCCCACGAGCGATACACGTGGCAAAGAACGGCTGGAACTGCTCTATAAAGATGGCAAACATATTATCTTTGGGGTTGCCCTCAATGAAGACAATCGCTTGATCGGCCTGGTCGGGCTTAAGGATATCAACTACATCAACCAGAGCGCAGAATTCTACGTGATAATCGGCGATCGTTCTGCCTGGGGCAAAGGCTACGGCACCGAGGCCACCAATTTGATGATACGTTACGGATTTATGGAATTGAACCTCAATCGTATACAAACCCAGGATATGGAGGATAATATCGGCGGCTGGCGTGCCGACGAGAAAGCTGGCTTTAAGTACGAAGGCACGCTCCGTGAAGTTATCCTGCGCTTCGGCAAGTATAATAACGTGCGCGTCTACAGCCTGCTCAGAAGCGAATATTTACAACATACTGAAATAAACAAATGAGTGTTGCTGCATGACTATAACCGTTCAAGAAATTACCGATAGCGAGCAGTGGAACGGCTTTTTGACCAGCCAGCCGCGCGGTCATTTACTGCAATCCTATGAATGGGGAGAGTTAAATCGCTACCTGGGCGGGCGGATTTATCGTCTGGGCGCCCTGGACGATGGGCGCATGGTAGGCGCGTTGATGCTCTCCGTGGCGCAGGTACCTCTGCCGGTGACGCTCCCAGGATTGCGCTTTCACTGGCTCTATGGCGCCCGTGGTCCTACCGTCGAACACCCCGATGCCCCCGCGCTAGCCGCTTTGGTTGAAAAGGCCAATACCATTGCACGCGCAGAACGTGTTGTTGTGCTGCGCCTTGAGCCGAATATAGCCGACGATGATCCGGCCATGAATGACTGGTTAGCAGCGTACCGCGCGCTAGGCTTTCAGATCAACCCCACTGCCGTTCATGGCAGGCGAAGTTGGGTGCTGGATGTCCGACCGGATGATGAAGAACTCCTGGCCAACTTTAAGATGACGTGGCGGCAGAATGTGCGCAGCGCCGAGCGTAAGGGTGTGATCATTCGCGAGGCTACAAACGCGGCGGATTTCGATGCCTATTACGAGCTTTTGAAGATTACGAGCGAGCGCGACGCCTTCTTTATTCACCAGAAAGAGTATCACCAGGAAATTCTGCGCCACTTTGCCAGTAAAGGCGACGCCGTGCTCTACCTGGCCGAGCACGAGGGTGAAGCCATCGCCGCCAAAATGCTGATTCGATTTGGCGATTGGTGCTGGGATATGTTTGGCGCTTCTTCCAACAATAAGCGCAACCTGAAGCCAAACTATCTCTTGCAGTATCGCTGTATTCAGTGGGCTAAATCACGCGGTTGTAGCTACTTCGATTTTCGCACTATTCCCGAAATATTAGAACCTGGAGAAGAGATGTGGGGTGTCTATGAATACAAAAAGGGCTTTGGTGGTTTCTCCCGTCTCAACATTCCCACACAGGATTATGTCTATCGCCCGCTGGTTTACAACGCGTGGCGCAATTTTGTTGAAATGCGCCGCGCCCGCCGCCACGCCGAACGCAAAAAAGTCGAATTAGAACGCGCCGCCAGGGGCAAAAACGTATAGGGGAATACATGGAAGCACGTGTTATCACCGACCGCCAGCAATGGAATGATTTTGTGGCAGGCTCGGAGTGTTGTAATATCACACAATCATTTGAGTGGGGCCAGTTAGCGCCTCACCTGGGTGCAGAGGCCCTGTATGCCGGGGTCGTGGATGATCAAGGGAAGCTTTGCGCCGCTATGCTGGTACTTATTGCTGCCGCGCCAGTCCTGCGCAGAACCTATTTCTATGCTCCACGCGGTCCCGTCATTGATGAGCCTGATGCTCCAGCAATGGCCGTGCTGCTGAACTTTGTGAAGGCAGAGGCGCACAAGCGCGGCGCATTCATGCTCAAGGTCGAACCAAGCGTAGCAGACGGCGACAAGCGCTGGTTGAACGCGCTACAAAAACGCGGCTTTCGGGCCACTCCCTACGCCAGCCATATTCGCCAGGAGTGGGTGTTGGATATACGGCCCGACGAAAAGACGCTGCTCGCGAATATGAAGGAGAAGTGGCGCTATAACATCCGCCTCGCGGGCCGCAAAGGCGTCACAGTGCGGCGAGGCCAGTGGGAGGGGGGACAGGCTGACGTAGACGCCTTCTATCGCCTCTACGAGACCACGAGTGAGCGAGACCAATTCTTTATCCATAGCAAGTCACATTACGAGGATGTCATGCGCCTGTATAGCGAGGGAGACCGTGCGGCGCTCTTCCTGGCCGAGTACGAGGGAGAAGCCATCGCGGGCATCATCGTACTCCGTTTCGGGCGCTGGAGCTGGTATATGTATGGAGCTTCGTCCAACGAGCAGCGCAACCTGATGCCCAATCACCTCTTGCAGTGGAACGGCATACAGTGGGCAAAGTCGCACGATTGCTGGTACTACAATTTCCGCGGCATCCCAGATGTGCTGGAAGAGGGGCAGGAATTGTGGGGCGTCTACGTTTTCAAGCGCGGCTTTGGGGGATACCCGATCTGCTCATTGGTAACCCATGATCTGGTCTACCAGCCGCTGGTGTACGGGGCTTACCGGCGCATGTTGGATGTGAAGCGGTGGTGGGATGAGAGGAAGAGGGCATGAACGACAATGAAGACTACCAGGAATTGCTGTTGGATGAGCAGGATATGGCTACTGTGATTTGTCTTGATTAACTGTCTCTCGCTGTCAAGGGAGAGGGATCGCAGGCTGAGACCAGAAAATGGCTGTTCACAAAAGTACCAGGGGTTCTGTGAGCATTTTGTGAGTGGAATGACTCGTTTTGTGACATGGTTGCGATGCTGCTCTCCTACACTTCCAAGCAGAACGACCATCGGTGAAAGTGCGAAATGCTTCCAAGATGATCATGTTTTGCATTGGAGGAGAGCTATGGATATTATCCTGATCGGTGCACCCGGAGCGGGGAAGGGGACACAGGCAAAGAAGCTTTCTCAGCTTCTTGGGGTTCGTCATGTTGCGAGCGGTGACTTGTTCCAAAAGGCATTTGAAGAGCAGACGGAGCTTGGGTTAAAAGCGCGAACGTATGTTGATCTAGGGGAACTGGTCCCTGATATGATGACGATCCCCATGGTGCTTCGTCATATAGAAGAACCTGAGGGCCAGCATGGTGTGATGCTGGATGGGTTTCCGCGCACTCTTGCGCAAGCACAAGCTCTGGATACAGGACTACAGCAGGTCAACCGACAGATTGATCTCGTGATCTACCTCAAGGTTTCGCTTGGAGAGTTACCGAGGAGGCTGGCAGGCAGAGTATTTTGTCGGGCACATTCACACGTCTTCCATGTCGATTTTCACCCACCGAAAGTGGCTGGTGTGTGTGATCTGGATGGAAGTAAGCTCTATCAACGCCCTGATGATACAGGAGAAGCTGTGCGAAGAAGGTTGGTCGTCTTCTTCAATGAAGCCAGTCAGGTGCTCGACTATTACAAAGAGCAGAACAAGTTGAAAGAGGTGGATGGCGATCAAAATATTGACCAGGTACAGGCGATGATCTTGAACGAGATACATAATTGCATGGAAAAAAAGTAGAAAACAGGGAAAGGTATATAGTACCAGAACGGGAGCAAGGCGAACGCTTGCTTTAAAAGAGTACCTACCCTCGCTTGTTTCTCTACGGCAATGCCTCATTTATCAAGCAAGCAGTTTGCCCCTGTTCTGGAATGGTCTCTGTAGCTGACCTACCTCGCCCTCAATTCGTGCAGGGTTGCCAGTCTCTCCCTGGCGATAGCGTTTTCGGGGGAGACTTTGGCGAGGTTGCGATAGACGCGACTGGCCTGTTCGTACTCACCGACGGATTGATAGGTCTGACCCAGGAGATCATAGGCCTCGTAGTTATTGCGGTCAATGGTAATCAACTGCTGGAGTGCCGCCACTGCTTCTTTGACCTGGCGGGTTTCGAAGTAGTGGCGCGCAATTACAACCTGGTATTGGACGGCCTCATTCGAGCGACCTAACTGTATACAGACGCCAACCACCTCGCGCAGCAGTTCCATTGAATTGGGCATTAACTCGACGGCACGCCGCAGATTAGTCATCGCCTCCTCGGGATTTCCCGCCTCGGCATAGATGTTGCCAATACGCTGCAGGGCCGCGCCCTGCAGCTCTCGCCGATTCTGGCGCTGGTAGATATTGGCAAGCAGACGCAGTTCCGCTATGGCCTCTTCCAGGAGTCCACGATTCAGGTAGATTTCCGCCAGTTCATTGTGCGCGCGAGGGTCTTGCGGCGCCAGGCGCACCATTTCATTGAGAACGCTGAGAGCGTTCTCTGCCTGGCGTTTACTACGGTAATGGCGCACCAGGTCAACATACTCTTGCAGGGCGTTTTCGATATCTCCCTGGCGCGCGGAAATCTCGGCGAGCGCGGAAGAAACTTCGTCCTGATAGGTAGTGGATTGCTTCACCTGGCGCAAGATGGCCTGCCTCTGCTCATCTTTACCGATACGTCCATAGGCTTTGGCGAGTAGCATGGAGATTTCCACCTCAGGCGCCTGGTGCTCTTCGCCATCTTCGCGTGGGCGTGCCGCCCATGTGCCCAGGTCTAGCGAACCCGTTGTATTACGACGAACGGTCTGTAGAGCCTGTTCCAACTGCTGTATAGCATCTTCAGGCTTGCCCTGGCTCAAAAGGCACTGGGATGTGCTGACCCGCGCCAGCACATCAACCGCGCTGTCGCGCATTGCCAACTGGTAAGCAGCAATGGCTTTATCAAATTGACCAGCTTGCTGGTGAATCTGCCCGAGAGCAAAGTGCACATCAGCATTGTTGGGAGAGGCTTCCTCTGCCTGGTTATAGTCGCGGACCACTGCTTCGTATTTTCTCTGTCCCTCGCCGCGCAACTGCCAGCGAATACGGGAAAGCACCTCAAGTGTGGTGGAGCGAGCCGTACCTATGGCGGTGATCATCGCGATATGCCAGCGAACCAGCGCGGTAATGTTGCGCGGATCTACCTGCAGGACACGCTGGTACTCAGCGACAGCCTGCTGGCTGCGTCCCAATTTCTGCAAAGCGAGGGCATAGTTCAGGCGTGTCGGCACGCTGGTGGGACTCTCTTGCAAGGCTTGCTCAAGTTCAGTCAGAGCGCGATCCATATAACCTAAACGCAGGTACGACTCTGCCGCCAGCGTGCGCTCGCGTAACAAGTCTTCTTTGTTTCCCTGCGAGGAAAGCAAGTTAATCAGGCGCATACGGTAGGTAAGATTGTTTGGTTCAAGTTGCAAAATGCGCCGGTATGTGGCAACAGCATCGTCGTGACGACCATTGACAATATACGTATCGACGAGGATGGCGTACTTGGTAATGGCCTGCTCGACCTTTCCCTGGCGAACGTAGATCTCGCAGAGCACCTGGTGAACATCCAGGTACTGCGGCGCCATGTCTATAACATGGAGGCATTCCTCGGTAGCCGGCGTAAGTAGTCCATGATTGATATATTTCTGGATATCCTGCATGGATTGCACAACTTGCATACGGATGTTTTCGGGCAGAGAAGCGGTACTGGCGACAACCGCCTCAGCGACTTGCTTCAGGGCTTCGTCTTTATTGCTGGAACCGGCCATCTGGCTCAATAAATCTTCAGCGCCCTTGCGGCTGCTCTTCGCGGGCGGCCTTTGCAGAACTGGGCTGACCTGCTCCAGTTCCTGCGCGAATGCAGGCTCAGGTTGTGCTGGCTGATATACCGAAGAGGGGGCAGCGGGTTGTGGCTCTGGCGGAATAATGCGCGTCGCATTGCCTGGTTTTGCATCCTCTGTGAGCCACGTAGACGCCGCCGTGGCAGCGGGCGGATTAGGATTGAAAACAGCTGTTTCCGTCGATGAGAATGCTTCACTTATTGGCCCGGAAGGGATACGCTGCTCAGTCGTGGGCTGCTCGGCAACCTGGGACTGCTGAGAGGCAGCGTTTGGAGCCGATCTGTTGACAACCTGGGTTTTATCCGCATCGCTCAAAATGCCCGTCAACCAATCCGGTAGTTCGGCACCAGCGTTATTATTCGTGACTCCAGGTATAGATACTTGCGGTAACGCAGGAGGCGGCGCATTTGTCGTGCGAAAGGTCATAGTGGCAGCATCTTGCAACGGCTGTTGCTGCATGACGGCAGGTGGTTGCTGCATCTGTGGCGGCGGCGTCACGGGCCGAACAACCGCCGGCGCGTTCATGAGTTGCTGTAACATAAACTCGACCTGGGCAACTTTATCGCTCCAACCACGGCTGCGTAAGAAACCAAGCAGGGCGTTGTAGACCGTCAAGGCCTGCTCCTGCTCTCCTAAGGAACGGTGGGCCTCCGCTGCTTCCTGGCAGAGTTGTACCAGTTGATCAGATTCTTCAACCGTCAGAGCATCCAGGTTCACGCGATCAACGGCTTCATCAAAGTGAACTGTGGCGGTGCGCAGGTCTCCGCGCGCGCGATAGCACTGTCCCAAGGCATAGTAGCAAGAAAGCGCATAATCCGGGTCGTTGAGGAGCATCTGGAATTGATTGATAGCCTCGTCCCAACGTTGCTGCTCCTGGTACAACCAGCCTAAAAAGTACCGTGCGTCTGGTCGATCGAAACCGCTCTCCAGGATCTGTTCACAGAGGTCGATAGCATCATTAAAACGACCCTGGGCTTGAAAGGTTTGAGCCTGTTTCAACACTCCTGTGACCTGGCTGGCAGTCACACGTCTACGTGGAGCTGATTCCATACTGCCAGCCATGCCTCCACCGGCAAAAGCTGGCCCAGGATTACCCGCCCCACCAAAATTGCCCGCGCTACCCATGTTACCCATGATGCCTGTATTCCCTCCGCTAATATTGCCCGACGCGGCCAACTCGGCCATAGGGCTACCTGTTAATGCTAACGGGCCTGACGACGAACTCGCGACCGCGTCCGCTACCGATGAAAACGTTGCCTCTACACCAGTTGGAAGAGGGCCTGATTGTTGCTGCCTGTGCCCATTCATCCATGAGAGCAACTGTTGTGCTTGTATATTTGTGGCGTCCACCCGCAGTACTTCATCACACTGCACGCGAGCAGCCTTTATGTCGTTCCGTTGAAGATATCCTTGAGCGGCGGCCAGGCGCTCCTGGATCATAAAAGCGATATCTTTTTTGCCAAAGTAATAGGCCGCGAGACGCTCATGAGGCTCGGGGTCGCCAGGAGACAACTGAACGGCTTTTTGCCAGGCAGCTTCGGCGCGTGCCCCCTGTCCTGCCTGGGAGTATAAATCCGCCAGGTGGAGGTACGCCTGGTAAGCGTCACCGCGCCGATTCAGAATGCCGTATAATTCGGCTGTCTTGCTTAAAGCAATAATGTTGCTATAGTCACGCTTCAGCGTATATTCATACTCGTCGAGAGCCTTCTGCCACTGCTTGGTCTGCATATAGCAGAAACCAAGTCCACCCCGCGCCACCGCGTCATCTGGGAACTCCGCTAGAGCTCGCTGGTACTCCCGTGCAGCCTCTGTCCACTGGCTATCCCAACGGTAGCGGTCTGCTACGTTCATCGCCGTACTGAAGGCTTGTTTGTTCCCAGGCATTCAAGGTTCACTTTCCCAAATGGTTTTACAAAAGAGAGGTGCAACGTATCGCACCGCCCAAACTCAACAAGTTCAGTTAAAACTAGGTTACTACAAATCTTGTTTCAGGCCGCTTCTTCTGGTACTAAAGTACCTTTTGTCCTACCAGAGTCTCCTAATGGATTACCCCCGGTAATTAATGAATTGCAATGCAACCGGGTAATCTTTTTGCTTCAGCGAAGCGATCACTGCCTGGAGATCATCGCGGCTCTTGGCCGATACTCGCACAGCATCGCCCTGGACCTGTGGACGTACTTTGGGGTTACTGTCACGGATGAATTTGCTTATGTCTTTTGCGAGTTCTTGTGAAATGCCTTGCTGCAATTCAATTACTTGCCGCACTTTGCCGCCAGCTGCATTCTCCTCTTTGCCAGGCTTAAAAATCTTTAGAGAAAGATTGCGCCGAATGGCTTTCGATTCAAGGATATCGCGTACATTTTTGAGCGTGAGTGAACTATCAGTGAGGATAGTGATGCTCGTTTTACTGTGTGCTATCTCAGTTTTTGTATCTTTCAAATCGTAACGAGTCTGGACTTCTCGTCGTGTCTGGTCAAGGGCATTGACCAGTTCCTGCTCGTCGAATTGTGAAACTATATCAAATGAACATTCTCCAGCCATTGAATTCCTCTCTTTAACGCGTAATTGGTACAGAATGGCTATCAAGGGATATTCCCACTACGTGTCCCAACAAATATTATATTGTCTATCTTTGAGGCATTGTAACGCATTTCTCTGGTATTTGCCACAATACCACCCAAGTTCTCTCACTGTGATATGATAAACATTGCTTATTGGAGGCAGGAAAGAATATGTCAGCAACGATCTATGATAGCAGGCCACTTGTCGCACGCATGACCGAAGAATTGCGTGGAGAGGCGGCACAATTTCGCAAACAGCACCGGCGCCCTGCACGCCTGGCGCAACTGGTGGCGGGACATGATGCCGCGGCGGAGGTGTATAGCAGGCAATTAGTGCGGTCTTGCAGGAACATTGGCCTGGGCTGCGCAACGCTGGCCTTCCCATTTGAAATCGAGGAAGAAGAGCTACAAGCAGAGGTGGCCGCTCTCAATGATGATGCCAATACCGATGGCGTTGTTCTCCTGCTGCCGCTGCCGGCGCATATTCGACAACGCATCGTGACTGACGTGCTGCGCCCGGAGAAAGACGTTGACGGACTCGGCTCGCGCAACGCGGGGAACCTGCTGCTTGGCTTTCCCAGCTTCATTCCCTCTACTGCCGATACCATCCTGACCGTCTTGCGCGATGCTAATATCTCCGTGGCTAGTCGCCATGCTGTCATCGTAGGACGCAGCAATATTGGCGGCAAACCCAGCGCGCTTGTCTTGCTGCGACAGGACGCCACAGTAACGATCTGCCACTCGTATACGCAGGACCTGGCCAGCATTATGAGGAGCGCCGATATTCTGGTTGTGAGTATGGGACGCCCAGCCAGTATTACTGCCGATATGGTGAAGCCGGGCGCAATCGTGCTGGATGCAGGCATCAATACTGTGAACGGAAAAGTGGTCGGTGATGTTGATTTCGACGGCGTGAAAGAGGTGGCTTCATTTCTTACGCCAGTGCCCGGCGGACTCGGCCCGCTTACCCACTTGATGTTGATCCGGCATACGCTGGTTGGGCCACAATAATACAAAGACGATGCATACAAAGCTAATAATACTTGCTGGAAGACGCTGCATAGCGATTTTGGGACGTTATTATATCACCGCTAATGCGAACAGCAATGCCTTCTTTTTCGAGGGCGCGGCGTAAATCTGTCAGGTTGATATCGTTACTGGCGGCGAGTACAGTGGAACCAAGTTTGCGTAGATTATATTTTTTCAACTTAGTTGAAGCATAAATCTCGTCGGCAATGGCTTCACTCGACACTTCGATCAACAGTACCTGCGAAATCTTGACATCCTTGTACAGCTTGACCCAGTCACCTAGGGTATAGGCAACGTTTTGAGGTACTTCTTTCTGGCACCTTTCTTCCAGGACTTGCAACATCTTCTCGATAGTTACGCCCGCTTCCAAACCTCGCAGGACTGAGGTGCGCGTCAATGTCAGCCGGCTCACCAAATTGACCTGGTTCACCAGCGCAAACGGCAGGAGGCTATAGAGCGTTGGCATATCGGGCTGCAGCAGGAGCAACTCGAAGTTGGGTTGTAAGACCAGGTAGCGAGGGGCATTGCCATTGGAGAGCGGGGACACCACGGGCTTTACCTCTTTGGATAGGACGGCGCTGCCCAGGTCGGTCAACATAAAGGCATCTGGATTCTGCAATTCGCCGGTTCGTGCTTCATTGGAAAAGCCCAGTTCCACCATGCCAAATTCGCTGAGAGAAGAGGAGAGCAGACCAATGTAGTATTCGCCGTCGCTGCTGTTCCACTTCATACGCAGGGCGCTAGTCTTGGCGCGATCTGTGCGCCGTATATTGTATTGTAGGGGGCGTAGTTCGAACGGGTCCTTGTCCCAGATCTTTTGCAGTAAGGAAGATACGCTGTACCATTGTCCAGGAAGGCAATCTCGCAAATGCTCGACAATAGAGCCGCGTGCCTTCATCGGATTCCAGGAGTACGGGTCCCACTGCTTAAAATTGATCCCCACGATCTCCATCCAGCGAAAGCTTTTAATCCAGCATTCCAGCACGCGGCGGGTCTGCTCGACAATATCCAGCTTTGACCACTGCTCCAATTGCGGGCCTGGCTCATAATGCGGTTTGACGCCGTCCAGCGTTGTCCGGGCAAGACTCATAATACCAAGCTCCTGCGCCAGGTTGAACAGCATATCCAGGTAGAGGTCATCTTCATCCATATAGCGCTGGCGCTCTTTCCCATGCAGCATTGGCCGGATTTTGGCGGCAATGCGCTTGGGGACCTTACCGGCCTGGGTTGGCTCAATGGTTTGCTGGTATATCGCGCCGGTAATGATTGCCAAGTCGTAGATTACGGCGTTTTCGCCAGCCTGTATCACCTCAGGCGGGGTAGAAATGGGCACAAATTCGTTGTGCTCTTCGAGAGGCTGCTTCATCGCGGTGGCCTTTTTGAGAGTTTCGTAGGAGTCAACAGGCACAAAGAGCACCCGTCCCCCAGCGGTAAAGGTATCAAAGGCGAGAGCGTATTCCTCAAAGGCGTGGAGCGTGTTATAGAGTGTATTATCGTCATAGCCGGTATGTTTGCGCACAACATCCATGCCAACTCTTCCTCCCTGCTCGCAGAGCCATCTGAGAGTGTCTCGCTGCAAAGGCGAAAGATTCTTTAGCAACTCGAAGACGCTATTTGGTTGAGTCAATCCATCAACGATCATTGTGCGTACTTCGGTGCGCGCGAAGTAGTTACCCGCATCAAGGCCGAAGCGCTGGCCGAGAGCATCCAGCTCATAACCGGGGTAGAACGTGGTCAAAAGCTTCTCAAGCGTCATCTGAGAGCGGTCAGACTTCTCAGAAAAATTTTCTTTGCCCGCGCTATAGAGCGCTTCTGCGCACTCCGCAAAGGGATATAAAAACGCGACTTCTTCGACCGTCGTCACGCTCTTTCTACTGTACGGATAGGGATCAGAGCGCATCTTTACAGTATTTTCCCACACGAGAAGACGATGTTCGAGAGAAGATATAACATCTGCAAAAGATTTTTCTGAAAGCTGAGATTTCCTCAATGTGAGGTCGCGCCGCGTACCGCTGCGTGCGGAATGCCCAAGGGTGCGGTACAATACCTGGCGCTCGTCCTGGGTGAGGTTCTCCCAGACGAAACGTCCCGCGATAGGGTCTGTTACACGTGTAAGAAGAATATCCTGGCGTTTTTGCTTTTCTTTAGCGGATAGCCCATCCAGACCCCACAAATGATATATTTCCTCAAGCTGCTGCGCTGTACACTTCACCAGTTCCTGCTTAAACATCTTCATTCAAAACACCTCTAAATCCGCCCACAAAGGCTTCTTTTATCTCTTCTATTGCTCGACTTCGGGCTGATATTGCTCGAGGTAGCGGATCACTTCGCGCGTCAACTGGCTGGGAGTCGAGGCGCCCGCGGTGACGGCGACGCGCTTTTTGCCCTTCAACCAGGCGGGATTCAGTTGCGAGAGATCCTCGATGCGTACGGCGAGAACACCGGCCAGTTCCTCGGATACCTGTACAAGTCGATTGGTATTGTTGCTGCGGGGATCGCCGACGACAATGGTCAAATCGGCGCCTTTGGCCTGTGCTGCTACAGCTTCCTGGCGCGTCTGCGTCGCCGCGCAGATATCGATATGTACCTCAGCTTGTGGGTAGCGATTCTTTATATAGGCGATGACGCGCCGCGTGTCCCATTGTGAGAGCGTTGTCTGGGTAGAAACGGCCAACTTCTCCTGTTGTGCCGGAGTGAGTTCAAGGGCGTCAACGTCGGCTTCATTTTCAATCAGGCTGATGTGTCCGGGCACTTCACCCAGGACGCCTTCAGGTTCAGGATGTCCCTTCTTCCCGATGTAGAGAACATAGTAACCCTTTGTCACCAGGTCGCGGACGAGGTCGTGCGTCACGGTGACATCGGGGCAGGTTGCATCGATACAGTTCAGGCCGCGTTCGCGCGCCCGCTGTTTGACAAGCGGGGATACACCGTGTGCGGTAAAGATAACGGTTCCCCCGGTGACCTGTTCGAGAATGCTCGCACGGTCAGAGCCATCAAGGGTAACGACGCCGAGATTGGTCAATTCTTCTATGGCGTGGCGGTTATGGACAATTTGTCCGACGATATAGATGGGCCGCGGGATAGTAGGGTCTTTGGCTGTTTGCCGTACCAACTGCAACGCATCGACAACCCCGTAGCAATAGCCACGGGGTGAAATTTTAACGACTTCCATTGGGTCCTCTATGAGCTATGTATAATCTGCATATTATAGTTTATCATATATTGTACAGATGGGGGCGGAGACTTATTCCCTCATTGACATTTGTATCCTCCCTAATCGATAATGAAAAAGGCCGTTCATCATCAAAACGTACACGCAGTCCGGCAACTCATAAAGCAAAGTAGATACAGAAATGCTCTCCACCCTTCATGAGAAGATGCGGCGCAGGTCCTCGGGGGTGTAAAGACAGACGGTGGGAAGGAGGCCGGCGATTTCTTCGACGGAGGAGGCCGAGGTGGCAAGGTCGAAAATTAACAGGGGAGTTCGCCGCCCGACACAGCCCTCCGCAATAGTAGCTGCTTTCAGGAGAGGTAAAGGGGGTAGGGGTGCTGGTACGCTGATCAATAACTGAACATTGGGAAGTATCGAGGAGACCTGGTAGGGGGTATCTTCCTGGTAGATATGTTTCATTTCTGCCTTTTGTAACAACTGTGTGTAGGGGTGCTGCTGTTCTTTTGGCCCAATCACCAGCGCCGAGCGACCACGCAGGCCGCCAAGGCAGGCATCAGCGATGGATATGATCTCTTCAGCTTGTAATATCCGACCATGAGCCGCAGCATTCTGCATTACTATTTCCTCTACTGCATTAAAAAATGCTATTTCCTTCAATGTCCTACTTTCTATTTTCTTTAATACTATAGTAATGAGAACTCGAATACATCAGGTAATCACCTTATTTTTCCATTGGAAATTTCAAAGGATAGCCACCAGGGCCGGAAATATAACGTTATTTCCGTTTTTCATGCGCAATACACTTGACAAGAGGCTATTTATTCTATGATAATCGATGATATATCTTTCCCCAAATTATTTTCCACAATCGGTTCAGTGGAAGGATCTATTTCACTATGGAAACCTATGGATTTCACGACTATCCTGGACGCCTCTTCATTGTTGAAGGAGTCGATGGTTCAGGCAAGAGTACACAAATCGCGCTCCTACGCCAGTGGCTCATTAGCGAAGGGTACACCGTGTTTTTTAGTGAATGGAACTCATCGCCGTTGGTCAAGAAGACCACCAGTCGTGGCAAGAAAAAGCAACTGCTTACGCCAACGACGTTTAGCCTGATCCATGCCACTGATTTTGCTGATCGCACGGAGCATGACATCATTCCCCCGCTCAAGGCTGGCGCTATCGTGCTGGCGGATCGCTACATTTATACAGCGTTTGCGCGCGATGTTGCCCGCAACGTTGATCGCCAGTGGGTGCGAGAGTTGTATCAATTCGCGGTGAAACCGACGGTAGCATTCTATTACCGGGTGCCGTTGGAGGTCTCCCTGAGCCGTATTCTTACCGGGCGAGCGGAACTGAAGTATTACGAGGCGGGCATGGATCTAGGCCTGAGCAACGATCCAGCCGAGAGCTTCAAATTGTTTCAACAGCGTATTGTCAATGAGTACGAGGCCATGATCGATGAATTCGGCTTGACGGTCATGAATGCAACGCTTCCCATCCCAGAACAACAACGCCGTATGAGGAAACTTATTCGACCGTACCTGCAAGGTGTACGGCGTATACGCACTTCCGCGCAGGATGCGGCATGGGCCGGGCTGGCGCGAGAGATGCGGCCCTCACCGGTGGAGACACGCAATAGAAGTGGAGAGTAGAGAGGAACCCCATGACCAGGCTTTCTTTTTATGGCATCGATGCTATTCACCTGAAAGAACGTGATGAACTGCTGCCCGGTCGCCTGATCGTCATTGAAGGGACTGACGGTGTTGGGCGTTCCACGCAGATGCGCCTCTTGCGTCCCTGGTTGGAGAGCAGCGGCTACGCGGTAGTTGATACAGAAATGACGCGCTCCGAACTGGTAGGGGCAGGCCTCAAGCGGGCAAAAGAGGGGCATACCCTCGGCCCGATTACACTCAACCTTTTCTATGCAACGGACTTTGTCGATCGTTTCGAGAGCCAGATTCTGCCAGCCTTGCGGGCCGGCTTTATTGTGCTCACTGATCGCTATATTTATTCTCTGATGGCACGCGCTCTTGTGCGCGGCGCCGACCCTGATTGGATTCGCTCAATTTATGGGCTGGCGTTGGTACCCGATGCCATCTTCTACCTGCGCATAGGCGTCGATGACCTCATACCACGTGTCTTGCAGCGCGGCGGCTTCGACCACTGGGAGTCTGGTATGGACATGAAACTGGGAGAAGATCTCTTCGACAGCTTTGTGAATTACCAGACACAGTTGCTGCAACAATTTGATAATATGGCCCAGGAATATGGCTTTCAGGTCATCGACGCGGTTCAGCCCGTTGAACGCATCGCGGAATTACTGAAACAGAAAATGTTGCCGTTATTGCCGCAGGGATAAGCGAAGCTCTTTTCGACTCTCTCTTAGCTCGATGGTAGATTCTTCGCTGCGGCTCAGAATGACATCGCGGCTCAGAATGACATTTTTATGTTGTATGGCTCCCAGGCCGTTTCTATTCGAGAACTTGCGCTTCTTCTACGATGTAGCCTGCTATACGCAAGCGCTGAAGCAATTGCTCGCACTGCGCGCGATCGCGCGTCTCAAGGGTAAGCGTTTCTTCGCGCTGCATAATGGGCAGGCGGCTGGAGATACGCTGGTGGCGCACATCTATGACGTTAATACGCATTTCGGCGATGATCTCAAGCAAACGCATCAATTCACCTGGGCGGTCGGTCAGGCGCGTATGTATGACAAAGTAGCGGCCGGCGGCGGCAAGGCCGTGTTCGATAAAGCGGCTAACGAGGTTGATGTCGATGTTGCCGCCTGTTAAGGGCACGAGAACTTTTTTGCCTTTGAGC
>JBGQJX010000039.1:0-16595 GCA_041499255.1 Ktedonobacteraceae bacterium
GCCGCATTCTCGAGGAGATTCGTCAAAACCTGGTCTATCTGCAGATAATCCAACTCTACTGGCGGCAAATCCTCGGGAAGGTCCGTCTGCACAGTGCGGTCTCGCAAGAGTGGCTGCATATGACCCAGGACATCATGGATCAGTTCATCAACAGGATACCACTCCTTTTCAGGTTTGAGTGCCCCCCCTTCAATACGCGACATATCGAGCAAATTCCCTACCAGCCGATTAAGCCGATCTGCCTCGTGCTCAATCGCCAGGGCAAAGCTTCGTCGCGCCTCCTCATCCCACTGAACATCTTCTTGCAACAGGCTGCTGGCAGCAGCCTTAATTGAAGAGAGAGGCGTTCTTAGGTCATGCGATACAGAAGACAACAGCGCCGCTCGTAACGCATCCGTACGCTGCAAGAGTTCAACTTGCAAGCTTTCGCTCCTGAGACGCGCGCGCTCAATAATGGAGGTAGCCTGGTCAAGAAATGTCCAGAAAAACGTTGTGTCAGGATTTGTCCTATCCCAATCTACCCCCAGGCTCTTTTCGTGGGTAAAAAGCCGCGGGTCATCCTCCAATAGGAGACGTAAAACGCCAACTACCTTTGTCCCTATTTTCAATGGTATCATTCGCATATAACGGCGCATCTGCTGGGGTGAAGCGGAACTACGCACAACAGCCCGCGGGGAAAAGCCAGTAGAGCGTTGCGGAGCTAGCGAGACATCGTGCAACTCAACCGTCTGAGCCTGTTTCATTACCCACGATGCTGTTGCCTCCTCGTCAGGCGAAAGCGCTGGTCGCTCTTCAGTATACTTTGCGTCAGCTCGAATTGTCAGTTTTCCACTCTCATCGAGGAGCAGAATAGCGCAATCAAGCACCCCCCAGGAGGAAAATACATCCACAACCGCGTGTACCACTACGCTCAGTTGACGCTCCAGTTCCTCCTCATTATTTGTGGCGCGTACCAATTCATAGAGTATGCGCATCTCACGTGCCTGGCGACTGGCCTGTTCGGCTCGTTGATGAAGCGCCGAGGCTAATTGACCCGTAATAATTGCCGTCGCAAGAAACACAAATAGCGCAACCCATTCTTCGGGTCTTGCAATCGTAAAGGTATAAAGGGGAGGCACAAGAAAAAAATCAAAAGAAAAAAAAGCCACGAGGGCAGAAAGAACGGCTGCGTACAGTCCTCGTGTACTTGCCAGTGCCAACACTATGAGCAGATAGGCAAGAGAAATATCAGGTATGCTTGGGTAGAGGTGCAGTGAATATATTATTACGGTTATCAACAGCGAACCCAAGACAGCCATGATGCTATCGCTTAGATAGCGTCTCCACTGTGATTCAGCCCTTGCTTCCAGCGAGGGTAAATGTTCCATCTGGCTCATGGTATTCCTTACAGGCATTTTACATCATGCGAGGACAAATCTATGAAGACCATACATTGGTAGTAGCATAGAAGAAAGGAAATCGTGCTGTCAATAGCTATCAAAGCGGGAATTACAGTATTATCCCTCACTTTTCCTGACTAAGATCTCCCCAGCGCGTATAATACATTTTCCAGGGATGATCTATCGAGGGCTTCGTGTATGCTTGACTTTATCCATCTATAAAGTTATAGTTCGCTCATGAAAAGTCAGCGTATTTTCATACTTCTACTCCTCTTGGTCTTAGCTACCACTTTAGCAAGCTGTAGCCCCGGTCATGTCGGGGGCAATGAAATCGCGTTTCTACGCGATGGACACCTCTGGACGATCGATCCTGATGGCTCCAATGCTTTTGAGGTCTTTGCCGACGACACTGCACCTGTTGTCGGCTATGGCTGGTCTCCCAGCCATCAAATCCTCACCTTCCGCACGCTTGATGCCGCTTTTGCTAAAACGCCCCAGGCCAAACATCTCATAAGCAATGCTGTGACAGAAGCTGTCGGTGACCTGCCCAGTACAGTGAATACCATTGGTGTTGATGGCGGATCCCCTATTCCCCTTATTTTCTCCACCCCCACATTGCGCAACAGCAATGCCTGGTGGAATACCACCGGAAACCGCCTGCTCTATCGTGAAGAAACCCTGATGGCTATCCACTCTCTCGATACGGTCCTCTGGTGGGTCTCACAAAACGATCAGCCCGGTGGGATCGCCCGCAAGCTGCTGCCATACTCGTTGTCTATTCCCTCTCTGTCACCGGACAGCTTGCTTGTTGCAGGCATCTCTCAGCAGGGGCTATTTACCAGTATGCCGAACGGCACCAACCTCAAGTATATCGTTCATGGCAAACTTCCCGGCCACCCTCTTTTTGCTACTCTGGAGCGTACTCTCTGGCAACCTGCTCATGCGCAACCAGCGCTTCTATACGCTCTTGAATCCCCTGCTCATGCGGAAATATCTAGCGCAGATGCGATCACAGTGCAACTCGTGCTGAATGATCTGCATGGTCATTTGACCACGTTCGCCTCGTGCGTATGCACGCAATTCGCCTGGGCGCCTGATGGCAACCACATTTTATACAGCGCAGGATCAACATTTACTATCTACAACCTTAGCGATGGATCCTCGTTTTCCTTCTCTGCTGAAGATGGCAGTGTTCCCTACTGGTCTCCCGATAGCCAATTTCTGCTCCTGGATGGTCCGCATGCACTTGCCCTGATCGAGGTCAATAATCGACAGCAACAGCTATTGCTACGTGATACTAACACGGCCAGCACGGTACCAACTCCTGCATCTCAAGCTGCACCCGCCGCGGATGTGAATGCCTTGCTACAACCTGTCGCCAATAATGTGTGGGCAGCTGACAACCGCCATTTTCTCTTTTCGACTCGCGGACGGCTATTCTGGCATGGAAAACCCCTGAGTTCCGGCAGAGGGCTTTATATGGTAGCTGTAGATAACAAGGGGCAGCTACAGGGTTCACCTGCCCTCGTTGATACAGGGAGAGATATCCAGGCAGGATGGAGTTACGAAGACCCCAATACCTCATTTTTGTTCTGACACGCTTTACAGTGAACGGCCCAGAAAGCCCCCTTCTTTCTAAGCCGGGGATGAATGGGCCTACCTTTGAGGCGTGATGGGATGGGTTCTTCGCCCCTTGACATCTGTTCTGTTTAAGCTACAATGTGGACATGCGTAAGATGTTTCAGTATCGCCTTTTCCCGAATAAGAAGCAAGCCCAGAAGCTGAACGAGACATTTGAAGAGTGCCGATGGCTTTATAACCACTTGCTGGAAAAGCGCAAGGAGACGTATGAGCAAACTGGTAACGGGCTTTCCTGTTATCAGCAACAATCCACCTATCCGATACTGAAAGAAGAGCGTCCTTCGCTCTCGAACGTGCATTCTCAGGTCTTGCAAAACGTTGCGGTACGCATCGATCTGGCGTTCAAAGCCTTCTTCCGTCGCTGCAAAGCCGGTGAGAACCCTGGCTATCCACGCTTTAAGGGGTACGGACGCTACGATAGTTTCACCTTCCCTCAAAGTGGCTTCAGCATCACCCATGATCATCGTGTGGTCCTCTCCAAAATTGGGACGGTCAAGATGGTCTATCATCGCCCCGTCAAGGGCCAGATGAAAACGTGTACGGTCCATCGTTCCTCTACCGGCAAATGGTACGTCTCTTTCTCGGTTGAGTGCGAACCTGAACGCTTGCCCGAGGCGCTCTCGCATGTAGGGATTGACGTAGGACTCAAGACGTTTGCCACCCTCTCGACCGGTGAGGAGATCGCGAACCCACGCTTTTTCCGCAAGGAAGAGAAAGCCCTGGCAAAAGTCCAACGCAAACACAGCAAGCTGGCGAAAGGCACCCCTGAGCGGAAGAAACATCGCAAAGTTGTGGCACGGGTCCACGAGCGTATCGCCTTCCGAAGAGACAACTTCACCCATCAGGAAAGCCGACAGATCGTTGACCGTTTTGGGGTCATCTGTATGGAAGACTTGCATGTCAACCGCATGCTACATACCCATTGTCTTGCCAAAAGCATTGCAGATGCCTCGTGGACTGGGTTTTTTGAGAGGCTGTTCAGCAAAGCGGAAGAAGCTGGCCGAACTGCTGTCAAAGTCAACCCTGCCTATACATCGCAAGATTGCAGCACGTGTCACCATCGGCAAAAGATGCCCTTGAGTGAACGTATCTATCATTGTCCTTGCTGCCTCCTTTCGATTGATCGAGACCTCAATGCTGCTCTGAATATTCGTGGCCTGGGACTACAGGCCCTCGGCTTGTCCGTAGAAGCCCCCGTCATTTATGCGGGGGAGTAGTCACCCGTACTACACGTTTTCACTCTAGAAAGGATGACACATAAATGAGTAAAAAAGTTTCCAAAGATAGGTCGCCCAATGAGGAAGAAGGCGAAGAGGCAATGAGCGATCAAGAATACGACGATCTGGAACTTCTGGAGCGGCTAGAAACATTGCGCGAAGATATGGAAGAGTTGGGGGTGACTACTCTGGCTGAACTCATACAGCGTATCGAAGTGATGCACAAACGCCTGGATGCCCAATAGAAAAAAGTGATATCGACCAGCGCAACAGTCGAAGCTCTGGTCAATATCACTTTTTTCTCGCTGAAAGTGTTCCCTCTACGCGCCACCAAGATAGGCCTGGCGCACAAGGTCATTAGTCAACAAGTTTTTGGCAGTATCACTCAGGACAATCTGACCTGTTTGCAAAACATAGCCGCGGTCGGCCAGGCTGAGGGCCATGGATGCATTTTGCTCCACGAGAAAGATCGTGACCCCTTCATCGCGAATGCGAAGAATGGTGTCAAATACAGTCTCGACAAGAATAGGTGAAAGGCCCATAGATGGCTCATCCATACACATCATTTTGGGGCGAGACATCAGAGCGCGCCCCATCGCCAACATCTGCTGCTCACCACCGGACATAGTGCCCGCAACCTGTTTTAAGCGCTCTTTGATACGTGGGAAAATCTCACATACGTGATCGATGTCTTCCTTGATCTCTGCTCGATTACTCCGGATAAATGCCCCCATTTCCAGATTTTCCAGCACCGTCATACGTGAAAAGATGCGGCGAGCTTCCGGTACGAGAGCCATACCAGCAGTGACAATATCGCCAGGTAATTTACGATCAATGCGTGCACCATCAAACAAAATTGACCCACGACGCGGATGTAGCAAGCCAAAGATAGTTTTCATCGTGGTTGTTTTGCCAGCCGCGTTTGCCCCCAACAGGCAGACGATCTCGCCCCTTTCTACTTCGAGCGAAACTTTACGAAGAACCTGGCTGGGTCCATAGTACGCGTCTACATCGATAAGCTGCAACATAGTAGGCTTCGTGGCCGGTGCTACATTTTCACTAGAGGGAGAAATATTTGCACTTGTCATTCCGCGCTTTTCCTCCTGCGCCACAAACCCCTGGCTTCCGCCACTGGGTTTCTGACGAACTTACCCTTTACAGCATTATTCAACACTCTCTTGCTTCTGCCCCCTCTTCGTAGGCGTACCAAGGTATGCAGCAATCACTTTTTCATCACGGCGCACCTCCTCAGGTAAACCCTCTGCAATTTTCCGCCCGTAGTCGAGTACAGAGATGCGATCCGACATCCCCATGGTCACTGCCAGCTTGTGTTCAATTAATAAAATAGTCAGGTTCAACTCATCGCGCAACCGCCGCACGTACTTCACCGCGTCCAGCGTTTCTACCTCGTTCATACCCGCAGTGGGTTCGTCTAGCAAAAGTAATTTGGGACTGGCAGCCAGTGCCCGCGCAATTTCAACACGCCGCCGGTAAGCATAAGAAAGGTTAATTACGTATTCTTCTTGTCGATCTACCAGCTCAGAGCCAAAGAAACTCAACAATTCAACAGCTCGTTTGCGTGCTTCAGCTTCTTCGTGCACAACTCTAGGAGGGCGAAAGACCGAACCTAGAATACCCGCCTTGAGCTGCGTATGTTGTCCAACAAGCACATTCTCTAATACGGTCATATTGTTAAAGAGACGGATGTTCTGAAAAGTGCGGGCAATCCCCCGTTTGAGAACCTTATCAGGGCTCAGTCCTGATAACGACCGGCCGGCAAGAAGGATATCGCCTGAAGATGGCCGGTAGATACCTGTAATCAAATTAAAGACGGTTGTCTTTCCAGCGCCATTCGGGCCGATTACGCTCACAATCTCTCTTGGCCAGACCTCCAGATCAAGATCCTGCACCGCTGCAAGGCCACCAAAGTGTTTGGAGACCTTGTTTAACTTCAGCAGAGGCTCGCCGCTATAGTCAACTGCCTGTTCAACGCCCATTGCAAACTCCTGCTCGCTACTACTCAACATGCACCTCAGATTCGAAGCCAGGCGCCCCCGGTATCACATCCAGGGCGCCTACCTCCACTGCCTCGTCTTCTGTATGATGCAACTCGCGCCGTCTTCGCGCACTGGGGATAAGCCCTTCGGGCCTGAAGATCATAATCACGACCAGAATGATTCCAAAGACCAGGTTACGAACATTGCCAAAGGTGAACCCTTGAACGCCATGTTCGATGATAAAGTTTTTAACCGTATATAAGACGTTGCTTGGATCAGCCGCCAGGGTATCAAGCTGAGCCAATAGAAACTGGTTGATAGAGTATACGGCAAGCGCCCCAACGATCACTCCGGGAATACTCCCTATGCCACCGATAACTACCATTGCAAGGTAAATCACTGAATCACCAAAACCAAAGTTATCCGGAGATACTTGACCAAGCTTTGCAGCATGATAGGCTCCGGCGATTCCAGAGAAAAACGCGCCCATGCCAAAGGCAAACAGCTTGGTTGTAACGAGATTGACCCCGGAAGAAGCAGCCGCAATTTCATCTTCGCGGATAGCAATCCAGGCACGACCTAAACGAGAGTCACGCAGGCGTAAATTTGTAAAGATCGTAAATGCAATCAGCGCTAAAATCAAATAGTAGTAGGGAGTTGGAGTAATAACGGACCAGTTGATGCCGAAAAATGCCGGTGAACGAACACCAACAATGCCATTGGTCCCGTTAGTATACGCATCCAGTTCCAGAAAGACAATCGGCACAATCTCACCAAAACCAAGGGTCACAATCGCCAGGTAATCCCCGCGTAGCCGCAGCGTTGGCGCGCCAAGCAGCACGCCAAAGAACGCCGCAACCAGCGCAGCTACAAGCACCATCGGCCAGAAGAGCAATGCTAAGAGATGAGCATCTACAGGCGGGAGATTCAACACATTGGTCAACTGCGTTGATCCGATGATACCCCAGCTATAGGCACCGATGGCAAAGAAGGCTACATAACCCAGATCGAGTAGTCCCGCGAAACCGACCACAATGTTCAGGCCAAGCGCCAGGATCACATAGTAGCCCGCATCGCCGTAACTGGCTAATCGACCGTCTGTTCCAAAGCCAAATAAGAATGGATCGATAACGGGGTAAAACAGAACGAAGGCCACGATAAGAATCATGTAGAAACGCTGCGCGCCACTGCTTCGCAGAGGCAGGTCGTTAGGGACCAGGTCCTGCGCCTCTTCACGAACGCGGGTGGCGGAAAGTGATTCCAGTTGGCGACGTCTTTTCGTCGTCCTGCCACCCCCATTTGCACTATTTTCGCCATTGCTCTTCGGTGCAATAGTTCGACTCAAGGCAACCACACCAGCGAGCCTTCCCAGAAAATAACCGGCAACAGGCAGCAAGAGCGTACGTATGGCCACCCAGTACAGAAGTATGGTCGTCAAATTGTTGCTAAAGAAAAAGATAAGATCGACAATCAGCCAGACAAGCGCTAACGTCACGCTAAACCAGAAACTCCCTATGATTGCCCGGTTCTTTAATTCAATCCGCTGCTCAGCATCAAGCACCCTCAGGGTCTGCAGGGGTACCGGAGGCGTATAATTAAGCGCCTTGTACACACGAGGGCGTACAAGGAAGAACACCGCCCATATCACCGCGCATAAAGCCAGACCAATAATCAGACCCTGGCCGTACACGAGAAAGAGAGGGACCAGCACAAAAACTGCTATATCGATCCACAGTTCGATCATTCCTCTATGACCGCTATCAGCAGCCACAAGATACCCTGCGAGCGCAATCACTACAGTGTAGAAGACAACGATAAAAATAGCTACCTCTACGAGTAGAGAGATATCGGAAACGCTCCCCAGGCCGAGCATGCTAAGCAGTGTTTGATTGATGATCAATTCACCGCTCCAGATGAACGTAAAGAAGGCTAACGGCACCAGTAGGCCGATGATCCATTTGATCAATAGCGCACGAGTATCGCGCGTCGGAACAAGCGTAGTAGCTATTGCCACGTTCGAATCACCTCGCTTCTGACAGAATATATTTCCCAAACCGAAGCAGACTGGTGTCCATTATACCTTCTCGGGCGTCTGTTGACCCAGAAGGCCAGTAGGCCGGAATACCAATATGAGGATAAGAATAGCGAAAATAATGGCTTCATGCCACGCGCCACCGCCGTGCGGCAGACCAAAGACACCGGTGGTAGAGTCTGGAATGAGTGTTGCCAGTGCCTCGACCACACCTATCAGCACACCTCCCAGCATAGCGCCGGCGAGATTGCCTATCCCTCCAAGCACCGCTGCCGTAAAGGCAAATAAACCCAGTTGAAAACCCAGCGTGAAATTCGTCGTTCCGATCGATAAACCCCATATGAGTGCAGCAGCACCCGCAAGCCCTCCACCAATAAAGAATGTGATGGCAATAATGCGGTTAACGTTTACACCCATGAGCGCTGCTGCCTCACGGTCTTGCGCAACGGCGCGCATCGCACGCCCAATACGCGTGCTGTTAACCATCCACTGGAGAGCAACCATCAACACCAGAGCAACGACTATCGCCAGTATGTAGACGCTATTGATGCTCACAGCTCCAATGTAGAAGACGTTCTGCGGAAAAATTTGAGGAAACGGGATAAGGGTGATACCTTTCCAGAGCTTTCCAATATCCTCTAGAATCAACGAAACGCCAATCGCTGAGATCAATGGCGCAAGGCGAGGAGCATTCCTTAGAGGGCGGTAGGCGACACGTTCAATGACTACCCCGAGCAAAGCGCACAGCACCATCGAGCCAACTAAAGCTGCGAGTAGCGCACCCACGAGGGTCAAACCTGTAGGGGGCACCGTTGCGTTCGTAATGCCAAACAACCCGAAAATAGAAATACAGATGAGGGTACCAATCATGAAGATGTCGCCATGGGCAAAATTAATCAGTTCAATAATGCCATACACCATCGTGTATCCAAGCGCAATCAGCGCATAGATCGCCCCTGTGGTGAGCCCGACGACCAGTTCCTGTATAAACAGTGTTAGATTCATAACTTGTGCGGATTCCCACCTTCCTGTTAATTATACAAATATATACTACACCAGGAGACTAAATGCAAGTATAGGGAGTAGTCCTACAGATGAAGCTCTGCTAACTACTCCCTAGCCTCTCTCAAAGCCAGACAGCGCTATGTGCTATCTAGCCGGGAATTGCAGTACGACTGCACAATAAGAATAAGCCACAACTACTGGACAGTCACCCCCGCCGCGTACAGCCAATCTGCCTTGCCTGAGGAGTTGAGACCCAGCTTATAAATTGAGATGAACTTCAGATTGGTATCACCATTCGCGTCAAAGCTTTGATGCCCGGTGATGCCATCAAATTGAATTCCCTGAATCGCGGCAATGACTGCCGTGCGGAATGCTACAGCGCCGGACGCGTCACTGGAACTCGTGGGAACTTTCGCTCCATTTGCTATAGCGGTCTTAATCGCCTGGATCAGGATGTTCATGCAGTCATAGGAAGCAGCGCTGTAGACGTTGATGGGGTCGGTAAAGGCCGCTTTGAACTGCGATACAAATGTCGCCGCAGCGGGGTTAGTGGTCGTATCTACCACAGCAACCGTACCATAGACTGGGCCGCCCCCCGTTGGCTGAATGGATGTGGCAAAAGAGGGAGTCACGATGCCATCTCCACCGGCATACGGGAGATTTTGCAGTCCAGGCACATTCCTCATCTGCTGGCGCACCAGCGTACCACCTGTTGAATCAACCCCGCCAAAGTAGATCGAATCGGGATGCATGGCGGCGATCTGCGTGAGCAAAGACACGTAAGAGGTGGTCGTGCCTGGCTCGCTACTATGACCGAGCACCTTGCCACCAAGTTTCTGCCACTCGGTGACGAATGCGTTGGCAATACCAATACCGTAGGTCTCCGCGTCGTCGATGACATAGACATTGCGAGCGCCCTGCTTGTACAGGTAATCAGCTCCCGCTGGCCCCTGGTGGTCGTCTGTCGTCGCAATACGGAAGTAATTGACTTTGTTCGTAGGACGCAGGGTTGCGAGTAAATCGTTTTTCCCGTTGCAGCCAGAATCTGCCGTATTCTTGGTCAAGCAAGGATTGGTGTTGGCAGGGCTAATTTGAGCCAGTGGAGCCTGGTTGGAAATCGGCATCTCTGCTTTCGCCACACTACTGTTAAACGGTCCAACTACTCCTGCTACCAGGGCATCAGATACCAGGGCAGTGACATTCGCGGCGCCAACTGTCGGGTCGTGTGTGCCACTCGGGCCTACATCGTCTTTGGGGACGAATTGCAGTGTAATACCAGGAATCGTGTGCTTCTGATTAGCCTGCATGACGGCCAGGTTGGCGCCATCCTCCGCCGGTTTTCCACTACTCTCGTCTTTACCGGATACCGGAAATTCGGTAGCAACTCTGATGATCGCCGAACCAGCAGCGGTAGGCGTAGTACCACCACCGCCAGTTGTGCCTGAACCACAGGCTACAAGTATGGCCAATAACAAGGGAATTCCCATTGTTAAGGCTAAAATACGTGACCAACTTCTCCTCATGTTGAGTTAGCCTCCTTTAGTAATACCAAATATAAACCACTAACAGTAACAGAGGGGCCAGAATGGCGAGCATCAGTCCATCAGAACTAGCTTACCCCTCCTTACGAGAAATACGTCATTTCTTTTGCAAATCTCACCACGTGTGGAGTATATTGCTCAGATTGACCCTGGACGCTTCAACCTCTCATCTTGCATTATATTTGTGACGCAAATGGATAATTGTCACACATGAAAGTGGGAAAAAGGGTATTTACTGAACAGATTATACGCACCTGCTTTCACTATGTCAATAGAAAACGCGCTTTCAAGGAATCACACTCTGAATTTTGCCACCAGCCCTTTAACCCAATTACTCTGCTTCGGAGTAGGTCTAAAATTATTCTTCCGCAGGCGGCTATACATATCTTCTATGAACTGTCGTTCCTGCAGGCTCACCCGCGAACTTTGCTGATCAAGACTATCTAAGAATGTTTTGAGCTTCTGAACCTGTAGGCGAAGCGCGGAGAGTTCTGCGGCTGGGACCGCATTGTGTGCTTCTGGTGCGCTGGATTCTTGCCATTTACGATAGGCATCCTTATCGCCGTTCCAGGCTCCTAATCCGGCCAGTTCATCGGCACGCTCGTTCAAATCATGGCCGGCATGCCCACGCACCCATTCAAAAATAGGGGGAGCTTTGCGGCGGTTGAGCAACATGCGATAGAGCGCCCAGAGGTCCGTATTTGCCTTCATTTGATACGTGCCCTGCGCCACTTTGATGGTATATTCACTGTCGCTATAGATTGTCAATGAAAAGGCGGGAGGCGCAATACATAAGACGGCCAGTACCGCGGTAATCTCCGCCCGGTTATTAGTCGTTGTCGGAGATTTGGGAATATAACCAAAGCATTCAATTGGCTCCGCATCCTCGTGTGCAACACTCCCTGTAACATCGTCTGCGGCCAGTAAGATTGCGCTCCATCCCGCTGGTCCACCTGGGTTTCTGATACAGGCGCCGTCGGTAAAGGCCACAACGCCCTTTGTACCCAGCGTCGCGCTGGCCTTATCGACGTACACGTTCCGTAAAGCATCCAGCACAGAACGCCATTCCAACGACTCGTCAATGAGATTCATGTATCCCCTACTTCATGCTAACAATGGCTTGCAGCACACCGCCAACGATACTCCAGATCAGAATAAGCCAGGGCCAGGCTCCGCCATGACGCTTTCGTGCTTCGCTACTCGTTACCGTAGCGAACCATTGCTTCGTCACACGACGGCTCAGCCGCCACGCAATGAGCGGAGAAAAAATGAACAGAATAATCACGGTGACCACTGACCAGTAGTTTTCTTGCTTGCTCCCCTGCCATAAGCTATAGAGAGCAAAAAAACCACCAAAGGAAAGAAGTGTGTTAAACACAACCTGAACCGGGCGCGTCCAGCGCCACCCACGTCGCACTCCTTCCCCAAAAACCGCCAGCAGGGCGGCAAACGGCAGCGAAATAAGCAACGTTACGAGCGCATTCATTCCTGGACTGAGTTTGAGCGCTCTTAACATGCCCGGTTGGCCTAGTAGCAGCGTGATAACAGGGTTGACAAGTATCTGGACGACTAACCCCCAATCGAATGCGACCGCCATACCAATACCCTGAGGCTTCGCCTCCGCCTGTTTACTGGCCTCAGGTCCCTTATTAGAAGCTTTGAAAGCTTGCTGTGCGTCTCTCAAAATACTTTTCTCCATTTTGGTATATCATCTTTTTAGAGTTTCATCATACGATAAAAAATAAAAATGAGCTTGCGGGCCACATAGGCAAGTATGTGGCCCGCAAGTTCTCGCACACATGCAAACTACTTCCGCTGCAAGAGGGCGTTGACTGCTTCAACAATATTATGTGCGCTTATTCCAGCTTCCTCAAGGAGTTGTGCAGGTGTACCAGAGCCAGGCATCGTTTGTACTGCCAGTTTCACGATCTGCGGCATCGGGCCGTCACGCAGTGTGAAAGCCTCAAGCACAGCATCACCTAATCCACCCTCCGGCCAGTGATCCTCAACGACGAGCAATTTGTTACCTGCCTCCTCAACTGCCGCAAACAACGTTTCTTCGTCCAGCGGCTTCACCGAATAGGCATCGATAACACGAATGGTGACCCGCTGGCTTTTCAACTGGTCGTACGCTTTCAATGCCTCGTGGAGAGTAATCCCCGCAGCAATTACCGTAAGTCGATCTTGCCCGGATTGGCGTACAACCTTACTACCGCCAATCCTGAAATCTTCATCCGGGCCATATAACACAGGAGTCTTTTCGCGTGTAGTACGCATGTAAATGATACCATCACGTTCCGCCATTTGTGCCACCAATTGTGCCGTCTGATTGGGATCGCATGGATAGAGCACAGTACTCCCACAGACCGCCCGCATCATCGCCAGGTCCTCCAGCGCCATCTGTGAAGGTCCATCCTCGCCAATTGAAACACCCGCGTGAGAACCAACCAGGCGAATGTTGGCTTGAGAGACAGCCGCCATACGAATGAAATCATAAGCACGGGTAAAAAATGCCGCGAAGGTCGAAGCAAATGGAATCTTGTGGCGCACACTCATCCCTACCGCCGCCGCTACCAGTTGCTGCTCGGCAATGTATTGCTCAAAGTAGCGATCAGGATAGGCTTTAGCAAATTCTTCGGCATAGGTTGAATTGCTCACTTCACCGTCCAATCCAACGATATCTGGATTGGACGCCCCAAGCGCCTTTAAGGCATCACCGTAAGCTTTACGCGTGGCAACGGCTTCTTTCCCATCATAGCGCGGCAATTCCACCGCCTTTTTGGTAGCCTTCCCGGAAAGTTGTCCTTGCTCGGGTTTCTGCACTGGATAGATCATACTGCGTACATGATGCAATTCGTTGAGTGCTTGCTCTTCCTGTTCTCTACTGAGAGCTTTTCCATGCCATCCTTCTTTGTTCTCCAGAAAGGAGACCCCTTTACCCTTCATAGTCTTGGCAATGATCACCGTCGGCGACCCATCTGAATGCGCAGCCTGCGCGAATGCTCTGTCAATTTCTTCATAATTGTGACCATCGATAACGATCGCGTTCCACCCAAAGGCTGTGGCACGTGCTGCATAGGCAGCCGTATTCCATCCCAGTTCCGTTTCTCCTCGCTGCCCCAGGCGGTTACAGTCAAGAATTGCCACCAGGTTGTCAAGCTTATAGTGCGAAGCGTGATCAAAAGCCTCCCAGATAGATCCTTCTGCCATTTCGCTATCACCAAGTAATACCCAGATATGGTAGGGCAGCTTTTCTAGATATTTACCAGCAAGCGCTACGCCAACACCTATTGGTAAACCCTGCCCAAGTGAGCCTGTCGCAACATCCACCCAGGGAAGGGCAGGCGTGGGATGTCCCTCGAGGCGACTGCCAAATTTCCTCAATGTCAATAATTCCGCGTCATTTATAGCCCCTGCAGCCTTATACATCGAGTACAGCAGAGGTGAGGCGTGTCCCTTTGAGAAAATGAGGTGATCATTATTCGGATTGCTCGGTTTGTCAAAGTCATAATGCAGGTAGCTCGACATCAGGACAGCCATCAGATCTGCCGCCGACATCGAAGAAGTGGGATGACCTGAACCAGCCTCTGTTGTGCAACGTATACTATCTACACGCAATTGCTGGGCCAGGTTTGTCCACTGCTTTACCTTTGTAGTAGTTTGAGTCGTGGTCATAGTTACTCCTAAAATTCAATGTAGAGCTTGAAGCGTTATGTTCTCTTCGTTACTCTCTTATTGTAAAATCCATTTTCCCTGACGACAAGGTGATGTCTACAAACAATATGGCAATTTCTTTATACTGGTTTGCTTATTTCCCTCCCATTATACTTCGACAATCAAGGAGGCCTTGCAGGGCATCATGATATCTTACATACGTATGCCCTATTATTATTGGTGACAGTTACCGATGCCGACGAAGACAAATAATGCGTTCTAAGGTAGGAGGAAGGGGAGCACCAGGAAAGCCGATTTGGCCGAAAATAAGCATTTTTGTGAGGAGTAATGCCAAGATGGTATACTTTGTGCAAGCTCACTGTCCGCTGAGCTTGTCATCTCTGCCTGACAATTTGAAGGAGGTACGCAATGGATGTAGTCGTCAAAACCCGGTATGGTGAGGTGCGTGGCAGTGTGGTTGAAGGAGTGAACACATTCAAAGGGATCCCCTACGCTGCGCCCCCCTTTGGCGCTTATCGATTCCGGCCACCACAGCCTGTTGAGTCCTGGAGCGGCGTGCGTGACGCGCTCACGTATGGCTCGACGGTCCCAAAACCACCCTATTTCCCACCATTTGACGCGCTCCTCCCAGAGCCTGCAATCCCTGGTGAGGACTGTTTAAACCTCAACATCTGGTCACCCGACCTGGGACAGGCGAAGTTGCCGGTCATGGTCTGGATTCATGGCGGCGCCTTTGCGAACGGATCGGGAGCGATTTCCATGTACGACGGCAGCCACTTTGCCCGCGACGGTGTCGTATGCGTGACCATCAATTATCGCCTTGGAGTCGATGGGTTCCTCTATCTAGGCAAAGGAAATGCCAACCTTGGTTTGCTCGATCAGCTCGCCGCCCTCGAGTGGGTACAGGAGAATATTGCCGTCTTCGGCGGTGATCCCGGCAACGTCACCATCTTTGGCGAGTCCGCAGGTGCGATGAGCGTCGGCACGCTGCTTTCGATGCCACGTGCCGCTGGTCTATTTCGCCGAGCCATAGCCGAGAGTGGAGCAGGCCATCACGTGATCTCGTCGGAGACCGCATTGCGTGTGAGCCAGTATCTCGCCAAAAAACTCGACGTTGAGCCGAGCCAGGCGGCGATTGCGGCGGTACCTATTAACCGCCTGCTACAAGCCCAGGTGGAGCTAAGTGCCGACGTGTTCAATAAACCTAATCCAGAGCTGTGGGGAGAGGTAGCGGCCAACCTGATGCCATTCGAGCCGGTGATCGATGGGGATATCCTTCCCGCACGTCCGATTGACCGTATCGTCGCCGGAGCCAGTGCAAACGTTGATGTAATGGTCGGAACGAACGCTGAGGAATATCGGCTCTTCCTGGTACCCAACGGCGTGATCGGCCACATTACCGAGGAAGTCGTCTCTGGAACCGCAGCGGCATACGGACTTCCGGTCGAAGCGGCGCTGGCGACCTACCGCGCAACGCGTTCCGATGCTAGCCCAGGCGACCTGCTCAGCGCTGTCATCACTGACTGGTTTTACCGTATTCCCGCCATCCGTTTGGCCGAGGCACACGCGAAGAGTTCCTCGGCTACCTATATGTACGAGTTTGCCTGGCGCTCGCCGCAGTTCAATGGACTCCTCGGCGCGTGCCATACGCTTGAGATGGCATTCGTTTTTGACACACTCGACAAAGAGGGGCTTGAGCCGCTTATGGGAACCAACCCTCCGCAGCAGGTCGCTGATACGATGCACTCCGCCTGGGTCGCCTTTGCTACCAGTGGCAACCCCGGATGGCCGAAGTACGATCTCAGCCGTAGGGCAACCATGCGTATCGACACAACATCAGAGGTTGTGGACGACCCTCACTCCGCAGAGCGAGCACTGTGGGAAGGCCTACGTTAATTTCTTTAGTCGATGAGCTGGCATTCAGACAAAAGGACGTCATAGCATCACCTGCTGCTCTCTGTAAAAGACCTAAGAGTACAGGGAGCCGCTGGTGGCATTGCTACCATTTACTGGAATCTCACTTCAAAGGCAGAGAAAATGGAATTGATCATCTTCATCGGGTTGCAAGGCTCTGGCAAGAGCATGTTTTATCGCACGTATTTCGCGGC